>JAEZAY010000370.1 GCA_023427575.1 Bacteroidota bacterium
GAGCTCATGACCTTCATTCCTTTTTTTTAATATCCGATAAAAACCACGCACTTCACTTCTGCAAAATCATCTTCACCATTCGCGCCGGCACAATGGCCCATTCTGGCCGGTTCCTGAGTTCATACGAAAGGTCGAACATTAGTTTTTCCAACAGATAAGCGTTAAAAAGGATTTTCAGATCCTCCTGGTTCTTTGGAATAAAGCGGCTACCCGCCACCGTTTGCAGGTAAGAATCCATAAAAAATCCGCTTACATAATGAGTCCATACCGGTACATATGGCAGGATCCGGGTCATATCTTCCTTCCGGATCTGATCATTCATTAAAATTCCCTTATGAGCAGCATAATGAATGGATCTTACCATAAAGGCTACATCCCGCAATGGGGAACGTTTTAAACGGCGTTCGCTATAACTCCGGTTTGGATCGCCGCCAAAATCGCGGATCATAACATCTTTGCCACTGAACAATATCTGCCCCAGATGATAATTTCCATGATGACGGATCTTGATAATATCCATTTTGCGGGCATGAATCCGCTTCATCTGCGCCAGCACTTTTTCTCTCATGCCCATCACTTCCTCTATTTCCGGTCTCCATTCCTCGGGCACCCGTTTTATATTTTTAGCCTGACCCTGATAGGCTTCGCGCACCAGCGACTGAAAACCGGCATATAAAGACCGCTGATAATGCAATGAAAAATTCTCGGGGCGAAAGTCTTCGTAATCTTCAATAGAGGCCAGCGCCTTATGCATTTCTCCGGTTCTCTCGCCAATTAGCCTCAACCCTTCGGCAATCGGGCCGCCTAATAACTCTTTTAATTCCTGAGGTGCCGCTTCATAAGAAACGGGCTCGGTAAAACTTCCTTCCAACGCCAGAACCGGTAGTTCATCCGGATCATGCGCAACAATATTTTCGCGAAGATCTTCCAGTCTTTCCAGCATATAGGTCCAGCCATCGCCATGATATTCCACCAGCTTCTGGATCATTCCCAGCACTATCGAGCTGTTTTTAAACTCCCATACAATGGAGCCGGCAAATGGCGGCACATGCCTGAACTGCTTTTCACTCAGCAGGCTTGAAATTTCCAGGTCAGGGTTTACCGAACGGTCGACCCTACGGTACATTTTAAGAAACCATTCATTATTAAAGCTAACGGGAAGGTGTGAGTCGGTATCGGGATTGATCCTGGCCTTTATATCTCCATTTCCCGAAAACGCCTTTTTCAGAAGCCGGGTTCCATTAAAGTTTACCAATGCCGATTTTAATGGAATATCCTGGTTGGCAATTGTTCTTTTAAACAGATCCTCCACAAATGAAACCGAATACATGGCATCTACCAGCAAAGCCTCGCCATCATCCATCCTCAACCGGCAGATCACTGCCTGCGGAGAATTGGCCTGCATATTGGCCGCCGCCTGATCTTTTAAGCAGGTTAAAGGCATTTGATATATTCCCGGGAATCCGGTTTCATAACTTACCTCCACAATGGTCATGAATGCGTCGTCGGTTAATGAAGGAACAGCCACAATATCGGTGATCGTAATCTTATGCATGTTTCTGCCCCGCCCCCGAAACCAGTTGGTTTTTACAATGTATTCGGGAAGAATGTTTTTCTCCAGTTCGGCAATGATGTTCTTTTTAGCCAGATCTTTCCATTGAGGCAATCGCAATTCCGGCAGCGGTTTATTTTCATCAATGGCCGGATTTACTTTTTCCAGAATGAACCAATAACATGCGTGCGGCCCCATGGTTAAAGCATAAGGCGCGTTTTCATAGATCGGGAAAAACTTGTTCTTACTAAAAACCTCAATGGGCACATAGCCTTTGAATTCGTCCAGGTCCAGTTCGGTAGCCTGTGAATAGCGTGAAAGATTTACCACTACCAGAATAGTCTGCTCTTCATAGGTTCGCAGAAATGATAGCACTTTCGGATTTTCGCCATTTACAAATTTCTGGCTGCCCCTGCTGAAAGCCTTGTAGTTTTTCCGCATATGAATGATCTGCTTCATAAACCAAAGCAGTGAAGAACGACTGCGGCTCTGCGTTTCCACGTTCAGCGTCAGGTAATGATATTCCGGATCCTGGATCAGGGGCAGGTACAAACGCTGCGGGTTCGCCTGCGAAAAACCGCCGTTCCGGTCGGGCGACCATTGCATGGGGGTTCGAACTCCATCCCGGTCGCCCAGATAAAAGTTATCGCCCATTCCAATTTCATCGCCATAGTAAATTACCGGTGTACCCTTCAGGCTAAACAACAAAAAGTTCAGCAGTTCAATTTTACGCCGGTTGTTTTCTACCAGCGGCGCCAGCCGGTGGCGGATTCCCAGATTGATCTTCGCTTTCGGATCCTTCGCATATACCTTGTACATATAATCACGCTCTTCATCGGTGACCATTTCCAGCGTCAGCTCATCGTGATTTCGAAGAAAGATCGCCCACTGACAGGTTTCCGGAATTTCCGGGGTCTGGTCAAAGATATCGGTGATGGGATACCGGTCTTCCATCTGCAATGCCATAAACATCCTGGGCATCACGGGGAAATGATAATTCATATGGCATTCATCGCCATCGCCAAAATAAGCCGCAGAATCTTCCGGCCACATATTGGCTTCTGCCAGTAATAAAGTGCCTGGAAAGTTCTTATCAATATGAGCGCGTAATTTTTTGAGGAACTCATGGGTTTCCGGCAGATTTTCGCCATTGGTGCCTTCCCTTTCGAAAAGGTAGGGAACCGCATCGAGCCGGAACCCGTCCACTCCCATCCGGCACCAGAAATCGAGAATCTTAAAAACTTCTTTTTGTACCTGCGGGCTGTCGTAATTCAGATCAGGCTGATGTGAAAAGAATCGGTGCCAGTAATACTGGCCGGCTTCATTATCGTAGGTCCAGTTGGAAGTTTCGAAGTCCTGGAAGATAATCCGCACATCCTTATACTGAGTCGGATCATCGGTCCATACGTAAAAATCTCTTTCGGGTGAACCGGGTTTGGCTTTCCTGGCTCTTTGAAACCAGGGATGCTGATCGGACGTGTGATTGATGACCAGTTCCGTAATCACTTTCAGATTGCGGCTATGCGCTTCTTTCAGGAATCGCTGAAAATCTTTTATTGTTCCATACGAAGGGTTGATGGTATAATAATCGGCGATATCATAGCCATCGTCTTTCAGCGGCGATGGATAAAAAGGCAATACCCAGATTGCCGTAACGCCCAGGTCTTCGAGATAATCCAGTTTTTCAAGAAGCCCGGCAAAATCGCCGATCCCGTCATTATCGCCATCGCGAAATGCCTTTATATGAAGTTCGTATATGATTGCGTCCTTATACCAATGTAGTTTTTCATCGAATTCCTGTTTTAATTTCGGCATAGTTGAGTATTTGTTGGCTAAGCTATTTCCATAATTTACGTGCCATCTTCTATTATCACGGCTAAATGCGAAACCGCCCTGGACTATCTCAGTGAATTTAAGACAGTTTTTATCTTTGCACAAACCTGTTGATGCTGTAAGGATGTTTCAGTAATTTCCGGTTAGTTTTAACTTTTAATGATTTTTAATGCGAACCATTAAAGCCAAACATAAAGCGGAATACGAACCCATTGGCGACCTGGTTACCTACCGGGCCATGCCTACCTCGCATTTCGAAATGAACTCGCTCGACCCTTTTATATTTCTGAATCATCACGGATACCAGGAATACGAACCCGGAAATAAAGGATTGCCTTTTGGTCCGCATCCGCACCGGGGCTTTGAAACGGTTACATTTATCATTCATGGCGATCTTACCCATAAAGACAGCAGCGGCGGCGAAAGCACGATTCATGCGGGCGGAGTTCAATGGATGCGTGCCGGGCGGGGCCTGACCCATGCGGAAATTTCCCCGGAAGAATTTAAAGAAAAGGGCGGCCCGATTGAGATCCTGCAGCTCTGGATTAATCTGCCTGCCCGGTTCAAAATGACCGACCCGGTGTATAAAGGCCTGCAAAAAGCGGAAATTCCCGTAATAGAATGGGATAACGGTAAAGTAAAAGCGCAGATCATTTCGGGATCCTTCGACGGAATAAAAGGAGCATTCGATACAATAACCGATATCCATCTGGCCACTATCCGTTTTATGGAAGGCGGCAAACATAATTTTGAAGTAAGCTCCGACAAATCGGTATTTCTATACGTTGCAGACGGGGAGATCCGTGTTAACGGAGAAATTTTTTCCAAACACCATATCGCGGAATTTAGCCATGAAGGAAAAGTAATTGAAATAAAAGCAACTACCGAAGCACTGGTGCTTTTCGGTTATGCCAGTCCGTTTCATGAACCTTTTATGGCTTACGGGCCATTTGTTATGAACACAAAAGAAGAAATCATGCAGGCTTATGAAGATTATAACCGGGGATTGTTTGGTTAATGCTCCTGATCCTGCCCCTTCTCTTTCAGTTCTTCAATTTTCCGGTCGGCTTCCCCGCGGGAAAGGTTACCATCCATGGAGGTACCGGATTCTTCTGCAAGATTTTTAAGATAGGCCTGCTGCGCTTCACTCATGGGGGCATCTTGTGAATCATGATCTTCATCTTTTAACCTCGGATTGCCGCCACCCGTTCCATCTGTTCCTATCTCAGTTCCAGGCTTTATTTCATCTGCCATATACATAGTTTTACTTATATACAAAGCAATAATTAAACCAGCGGCTGTTTTGAAGAGCCTGCAAGCGGGCTGCAGACACCGGTTTTGATGGACTGAATTCCTTATTTTTGGCCAATGGTCCTAATAGTAGACGACAGGCCCGAAAACGTAATTTCCCTGAAGCGATATCTGGAATTGAACGGTTTTCGGGTGGATACGGCCCTTTCCGGTGAAGAAGCACTTAAAAAAGTGTTGAAGCACACTTATGCGCTCATAATACTGGATGTGCAAATGCCGGTGATGGACGGATTTGAAGTGGCTGAGGCAATTTCCGGATACAGCAAGGCCCGTGATATCCCCATCATATTTTTGTCTGCCGTTAACATCCACAAAAAATTCATTACCCAGGGTTATGCCTCCGGAGGAATTGATTATGTGACCAAACCTTTTGATCCCGATATCCTGCTCCTGAAAGTGCGCACCTTTTACCGTCTGTATGAGCAAACTCAGGAACTGAACCAGGTACAGCAGGAACTTCGCCATGAAATCGAAGTGAGGAAGGAGGCAGAAAAAGCACTCACTGATAAAGTCCGCGAATTGCATTCCTATATTGAATCCATTCCGCAGATCGCTTTCACGGCCGGAACCAATGGCGATATAGAATTCACCAACAAACAATGGTATCAGTACTCTGAAAGCCGCGACCGGTTTCCCGAATCACATCCAGGCGAAAAAAGCATCCGCCAGATCTGGGAAGAAAACCTGGTTAGCGGCAACACGTTTCAGCAGGAGGTTCGGATTCGCAAACTTACCGACCCCGGCTTCAGGTATCATCTGCTAACCGTTAGACCTATACGAAACGAAACCGGCATCATCAAATGGGTGGGAACTTTTACAGATATCCACGAACAAAAACTGGCCAATGAACTTCTGGAAATCAAAGTGGCCGACCGCACCAGCGAACTGATGCAGATCAATGCCGAACTTGAAGCCAGTAACCATGATTTACAACAGTTTGCTTCCGTTGCATCGCACGACCTGAAAGAGCCGCTCCGGAAGATCCAGGTCTTCAGTACGATTATCCGCGATAAATATCTGAAGGAAGAGCAGAACGGAATTTCTTCATATATAGACCGGATCATCAATTCATCGGACAGGATGAGTGGCCTTATAACCGACCTTCTCACTTTTTCGCGACTTTCCGTTTCCAGCCTGTTTACGGAAACCAAAATCCGGAAGGTGGTGGAAGAAATTCTGGTAGACCTCGAAATTTCAATTACGGAGAAAAAAGCACTTATACATATTGGCGAGCTGCCGGTTCTGGAAGCGATTCCGGGGCAGATCCGACAGGTATTTCAGAATATAATCAGCAATGCACTGAAATTTTCAAGACCCGAGATCCAGCCTGAAATTTCAATCGGATCCGATTTTGTCGATTTCAAATCGCCGGATGCACCAACGGTCGAAAAAGGAAAATTCTGCCGCATAACGGTGACCGATAATGGAATTGGTTTCGATGAAAAGTACCTGAATAAGATCTTCACCATATTTCAGCGCCTCAATTCCGCATCTGCTTATGAAGGTACCGGAATCGGGCTGGCGATCGCCAAAAAGATCGTTGATAAACATAATGGCATCATTACAGCGAAATGTAAAGCGGGGGAAGGATCTTCCTTTATAATTATTTTACCGGTTTCACAAACCCCTGCCTGATATCTTTTAAAAAGTCAAGAACTTATTTAATACATGAATTCAGTTTTTAAAAAACTTCCGCTTCCGGCAAAACTTGCTTTAATCGGTCTGATCCCGGTTGCCCTTTTGCTATATTTTGCTTCGCAGATCCATATCGAAAAAACGGAACGATTAAAGATCCTCGATGCCATCAACAGCCAGATCACAAAATCTTCTACCATCTCGAAGTTGATCAACGACGTACAGATAGAACGCCGGGCCAGTTTCACCTTTGCGCTGAGAAACATGGAAGCGGCCGCACTCTATTATGCCCGCCAGCGAACCGACTCCTCACTGGTAAGGTTATCATCCCTTCCCGGGTTTAAAATGGAAGAGTTCAGGTCTTATAGCCTGCTCGACAGCCTGAACAATAAACGCCATGGAATTGATCGTAAAATAACCACCCCGCAGCAGGTGATGGAATATTATACGAATCTGATCCTTCGTCTCAATACCTTGTCAACACTTAACCTGGAGGATCTTGTCTTTCTGAAAGGTGTTAATAATGATCTCACCGATCAGCGACTTCTTACCGATATGGCGACCCAGCTGGGACTGGTGAGAGCAAACGTGTATTACGAAATGTATGTTCGCGAAAATTCGGAAAAAATGCTTTCCGATCTGCAGACAAATTATTTCCTTTATAAAAGCTATTATCAGGAATTTCTGGCCAAGGCTGATTCTAATCTTATTGCGGAGTTTAACAAATACCAAAGCTCGGGGCAACTGAACAAAGTACTGGCA
>JAEZAY010000504.1 GCA_023427575.1 Bacteroidota bacterium
GCCCTTTGTATGGATGCTGCTGTTTTTCAGTTTTTCGCTGTATTTGTTTGTCGGCTATACGGTACCGTTTCCCGGCGCCATTATCAGATACAGAATCATTCCGGAATTGTTATTACTTCTACTAATATTCACCCACTTACCTCATCGCATTAAAAAAAATAATATATAATTTATTCAGAGTTCCTGCCTGGATATAGCCACCCTTTTCAGAAAAAATTTCAAAAAATAATTTGCAATCGTAGAGATTGTGTTAATTTTTTTGCAGATTTGCTGAAGAAACGGCAATCACTCCTGTATTAAATTACGCAAACTAAAATTTTTCAATGCAATCACTACGTTACAAAGCCATTAACGACCTTACTTCACAGGCGAATGGGATCTGCGTGAATACAACGTCCAAGATCACCGGCATCTTTGGAGAAAATGTATTTACGCTCAAGGTGGCCCGGGAATTTCTCAGCGATGAGGCCTACAAAAGCCTCAACAATTCAATTCGCGGCGGAAAAAAAATCGATCGTGCGGTGGCGAATCAGATCGCGGCCGGACTGCGTCAATGGGCCGAAACAAAAGGGGTAACTCATTTCACCCACTGGTTTCAGCCATTAACAGGATCTTCGGCAGAAAAACACGATTCATTTTTTACCATTAAAAGCGATGGTACTCCCATTGAACAATTTGACGGCGACACCTTAATTCAACAGGAACCAGACGCTTCTTCCTTTCCAAGCGGAGGGCTGAGAGCCACTTTTGAAGCCCGGGGCTATACTGCCTGGGACCCCTCTTCACCAGCCTTTATCATGGACATCGGTCAGGGCAAAACACTTTGTATTCCTACCATTTTTGTGTCATATACCGGTGAATTGCTCGATTATAAAGCGCCGCTTTTAAAAGCGCTGGAATCGCTGAACAAGGCAGCGGTAGATGTTTGTAATTATTTTGACAAAAACGTAGGCAAGGTAACGGCAACATTGGGCTGGGAACAGGAATATTTTGTAATCGATGAAGCTATGTTTAACGCCAGACCCGATTTGCTGGCAAGCGGAAGAACCGTATTCGGTCATGCACCCGCAAAAGGGCAGCAGTTAGAAGATCATTATTTCGGTTCTATTCCCGAAAGAGTGTATGCCTTTATGCGCGATTTCGAGCAGGAATCATACAAATTGGGAATTCCTTTAAGAACCAGGCACAATGAAGTAGCGCCTGCCCAGTTTGAATGTGCGCCGATATTCGAAGAAGTAAGTGTAGCGGTAGACCATAATACGCTGCTGATGGATATTATGGACCGGGTTGCCCGCCGCCACAAACTGCGGGTACTTCTGCATGAAAAGCCATTTGCCGGAATCAACGGAAGTGGAAAACACAATAACTGGAGCATGGCGACCGACACCGGCGTGAATCTCTTAGCACCCGGAAAAACGCCGAAGACCAATTTGATGTTCCTCACCTTTTTCGTGAACGCCATTAAAGCCGTTCATGATTATGCCGATATTTTACGGGCATCCATTGCATCGGCAGGGAATGATCACCGCCTTGGGGCCAATGAAGCGCCTCCGGCTATAATCTCCGTATTTATTGGTCAGTATTTATATAAAGTGTTGCAGGATGTTAAAGAACGGGTGGGAGATGATTTCGATGAACAGGATGAAGCGATCCTCAAACTCGATCTGCACCGCAGCATTCCGGAACTGTTATTAGACAATACCGACCGCAACCGGACTTCCCCTTTTGCGTTCACCGGGAATAAATTTGAATTCAGAGCGGTAGGTTCAACAGCGAATTGCGCCAATCCCATGACTGTTTTAAACACGATTATGGCCGAAACGCTTCGCCAGTTCAAAAAAGATGTGGATGATCTGATTGAAAAAGGGGAGAAAAAAGAGATCGCGATCATGCATGTTATCCGCGAAGCGATCGTTGGCAGCGAAAAAGTGCTGTTCGAAGGCGATGGCTACAGCGAAGAATGGCATAAGGAAGCAGAAAAAAGAGGATTGCCAAATCTTCGTACAACGCCAGAAGCGCTGGACGCCATGGTTACCGAAAAAGCACAGCGTTTGTTTAAAAACAACGATGTATTTTCTCATGCTGAACTGGAAGCGCGTCATGAAATCGAACTGGAGAAATACATTAAAAAGGTTCAGATCGAAGCGCGCATTATGGGTGAGCTGGCTACCAGTCATATTCTGCCCGCCGCCATCACCTATCAGAATATTCTGATCAAGAATATTGAAGGCCTGAAAAACATCGGCCTCGATGAGTCATCCTTCGTCAATCAAAAAAAGATCCTTTCCAAAATTTCCGAGCATATCGGCCAGGTAAGTGCCCATGTTACAAAAATGATTGAAGCACGCAAAGTGGCAAACAAAATCGAAAATACCCGCGATAAAGCCATTGCCTACGATGTGAATATCAAACAGGCCTATTTTGATAAGATCCGTTATCATGTTGATAAGCTGGAACTTTTAATTGGGGACCAATACTGGCTGCTACCAAAATACCGGGAACTTTTGTTCCTGAGATAATGGTCCTATACAAAAAACCTCCGGCGATAAACCGGAGGTTTTCTTTTATTACTTAAGATGAAAATAAAATTGGAGTCGGGGTAATCATTTTTCTATTTACGTGAAACCTGTATAAACGTTAAGTTACGAGCTGTAATAACTGATTACCCCATCTATTTGTTTTAGAAAAAAAGGGAAACAAAAAAATCGGGCTCCGGAATTACATATGGCCCTGACAGTAATGTTTCAGATTCGATTTCACCTGACTCCGAACTCTGAACTTTTAATT
>JAEZAY010000083.1 GCA_023427575.1 Bacteroidota bacterium
TTTGCCGGGGCAAAGGTTGAAGATCTCAGTTTCACTCTTCGTAAGGGCCAGCATTGGCTGCTTACCGGAGAAAATGAAGAGCTGAAAAACCTGTTGCTTGATGGTATTGCCGGGAATGCATCTATAATTCGCGGCCATAAGGACTACCGTTTTTTCGATGAATATAAAAACCGGCAGCATATCAGCGATCCGCTTTTTAACCCGCAGATGCTGATCGGATATGTAAACCCACGCCATAGTTTCCGGGATCTTTCCAACACCACGCGGTTTTATTATCAGCAAAGATTTAATTCCATCGATTCGGAAAACGCGCTCACCGTTCAGCAATACCTTGACCGGATTCGGATCAACCCGGATTTGCGGGGATGGACAAAAGAAGAAATCATTATACGTTTCGATTTAAACAAACTGCTGGATGAGCAATTGATTAAGCTGTCGAATGGCGAAACCAAACGTCTGATGATCGCGGCCGCCGTTTTGAAAAAGCCGATATTGTTGATAATCCTGAATCCGCTGGCGGGGCTTGATCCGGAAATGCGGATAGAGCTATCGCGACTGATGAGCGAAATCGCTGAATCCGGGGTTTCCATCCTGATCTCCGGATCCGCAAAAGAAATCCCATCATTTATCACTCATATTGCCTCAGCCGATTTGGCAGGTAGCTTATCCTTTTATAAAGCGCAGGATTTTCATTCCGGGGAAAATTTGGTTTCTGATCCGTTCAGGCCCGATGAATCGGAGATCAGGAACCTGGTTTCAATTCCGAACCCCGACCGGTATGCGACAATGGTCAGGATGAATCATGTAAACATCCGGTACGGTGATAAAATCATTCTCCGGGATCTGAACTGGGAAATAAAGCAGGGCGAAAGGTGGGCGCTGACGGGTCCGAACGGTGCGGGGAAGTCTACGCTTTTAAGTCTGATCACCGGCGATAATCCCCAGGCATTCGCCAATGACATTATTTTATTTGATCGTAAAAAGGGCTCGGGCGAATCAATCTGGGAGATCAAAAAAAAGATCGGGTATTTCTCACCTGAACTTTACCAATATTTTCCCCTGGAAACATCCTGCCTGCAGGCGGTGATTTCAGGGTTTTACGATACCATCGGGTTATTCCGGAAACCCACCAGTCGGGAGATACAAACAGCAAGACGATGGATGAAACTCTTGAATCTCGAAGCCCAGGAAGGAAAAATGCTGAACCAGGTTTCCATCTCCAATCAGCGTTTGTGCCTGCTTGCACGTGCTTTTGTAAAATCGCCGGCTCTGCTTATCCTGGATGAACCCTGTCAGGGTTTTGATGAAAAAACGCAAAATAAAATCCGGACAATTATTGACCAGATCTGTGCCAACAGTTCAACCACTCTCATTTATGTAAGTCACTATGCCGATGAAATTCCCGAATCGGTTACAAAATATTTCAGACTGGATGTAGAAATGCATTAACAAGTCGGCTAAATCTTCACTCTTTCAATGCTTTCGTAAAAGGTTATTTATAATTTAAAATGTAATGTTCCGATGAGAGATCTGCCATCGGAACTCCAAACCCCGGGTCCCGGATAACCTGAAGGTCTTTTGGTAAAATACTGCTTGTCAAAACAATTATTGAGGCCAAGCTTCAGTACCAGATTTCGATTGATCCTGTACGAGGCATTAATATCGGTAATAGTATATGCCGGAACAATGCCCGTAGTTCCCGTGGCATTTGGTTCCTTTGTATTTA
Organism: Bacteroidota bacterium; assembly: GCA_023427575.1. GTDB lineage: Bacteria > Bacteroidota > Bacteroidia > Chitinophagales > Chitinophagaceae > Flavitalea. The sequence goes on from JAEZAY010000083.1 coordinate 1,727, forward strand.
ATGCATCTGAAAAGGATTCGCTGACATGACTCAGTTGAATGGTGCAACTAAACTGTTTGAATGCAAGGTTAAATCCATTGCGGCTAATCCAGTTCGGAACCGTTTCCAGTTTGTTGCCTTTCACCGATTTATTTTCACCGCTGCTTAACACCATGCCATTCAGATAACTGGCATGCATAAACGAAGTGGAAGTAAATAGCGACCAATTGAATAGCTCGTTGTTTCCGAAAATTTTCTTACCATCAAGCTCAATAAAAATTTCCAATCCTTTGGTGATGCTTTCACCTATGTTGGTTTTAACTACAAAAGTATTTCCAGATTCATCTGTTTCTATTACACTGCCCGTCCTGTTATTGTAACGCAGCGCGAATGCTCCAATATCAAAGCGTATGATCTCCGCAAGGGTTCCGTTAACCCCGAGTTCGGCCGTATATCCTTTAGAATCTTTCAGGTTTTTGTCTACTTTATCCAAACTGGTTGCAGGGATCAGATCGGCAAAAAGTACCGGCCTGTAGGCTTCCGCCCAACCTCCATAAATTTTGTTTTCTTCTGTAAAATGGTATTGCGCAGTAATTCCGAACAAGGGAAACTGATGGTGAATTACCTGGGGTACATTCCCGGGATCGTAATAACTAATAGTGCCCCGCATTTGAGAGGATCCGTTTTCAAACCGGATCCCCGGGGAAATGGATAATGCCGGATTTATATAGATCAGATTCTCCGCAAACAAAGCAATATTGCGGGTTTCCATTTGCAGATCCCTTCCAAACCCAGGGACACTTAAGCTTAAATCAAATTCACTGCCGCCGGTTCCTCTACCAATTTGTTTGCGGTGCAAAATATTGTTAATAAGTCGAATTCCGGTGCTTACTGAACTGTTGAAACCACCAATCCGATAATGATGTAAAAGCCGGATCTCAGTAGTATAGCTATTGAACCGGTCGATATCAACCTGGCGATTAGCATACTCGCCTGTAAGGTGGTTTATAGTATCCTGCAGGTTAGCAAATCCAAGGAACTGTACGCTGTTCCTGCTTCCTAACAATGCTGAAGCTGTCACATTTAAATGAGTTAACGCGCTGATACGCCAATCGAAATGTAATGAAGGCAGATATATATCCGGATTAAAATAATTTCTTGAGCGTGTAGACTGCCGTGAATTTCTTTTAAACATGGAATCAGTCAGTGGGCCCGGTATCTGATATAAATATCGCATATGACCGAATTCTGCTTTTATTTTCATTTTATCAGACATTGCATAGCTGATTGAAGCCAGTTGCGCATTGTATTCTGAACGGGCATTTTCGCGGTAACCATCCGATTTTCGGTTGCTTATATAAGCCTGATATGTCCACTTACCGGTTCTGCCACCAGCCGAACTATAGTTGCTTAGTAATCCATACGAACCTACCGTAGAGATATTTTCAAATCCGAAGCCTGCGGTGGTATCGGGCGTTTTAGTAACGTAATTGATCACCCCTCCAAATCCCGCACCGTATTGGAGGGATGATGTTCCTCTGATAATTTCTACTTTGCGGATCGACTCGAGTGGCGGACTGTAATGGCTGGCCGGATATCCATAGAGATCGGAGTTAGTAATAATCCCGTTCTGTCGGATATTGTATTCCCAGGACCGATGCGGGTCAAGTCCCCGGGTAGCGATGTTTATCTGATTTCCGGATCCATCCATATCATAAACAAAAGTACCCGGCACTTTGGAAAAAACCTGGCGACCCGTTTTTTCGGTAATGTTGGCATTCATTCCATCTACTTGTACTACTTCATTTTTTTTCCCTGCGGTAATGTAAGTCTGATGAAAGTCTGGCAGCCGCCACACAGCACCAGGGCGGCTCAATACAGAACGTACCGTCACTTCCCCCAATAAAAAGTAATTTTCTTCCAATACAATGTTAAGCTCATACTCCTCGCCATCAACAACTGTTAGTTGCTTTGTATTTGACTCGTATCCGGAAAAGGAAAAATAAACACGCTGCTTTCCAACAGGGGCTTCAGGGAGCTGATAATATCCTGCTTTATCCGATTGAGTACTTATTGAAGTGTATTCAACAGAAACGGATACCCCGGAAATTGATTTGCCCGTTTTGTCGGTAATATAGCCAGAAATTTTTGCTGAGCTTTGCGCACACATCATAGTACTCAACAAAAGAGAAGTTACGAAAAGGAAGAAAGATTTCATTGCTGGTTTAGTTTTTTTACCTGTACTGTATTGTTGCAGTTAGCTGTTAAGTCGCGCAGTATTTTGACAAGATGTTTGCAACGCAGCCATATCGCAGCTTGTAAAAATTAGCATAGATGCAAAGCATGACATTACAAACAATCGTTTCAGAGCCTGAAATCTGCCGGTGGGCGATCGGGCTTTAGTAAGTAAGGGGAGTCCATGCCGGCTACCAGAAAAGGGCTGAATGGGCAGTACTCAAAATGAAAAATTATTTTTTTTAAGCATTGCATTTGTACAACTGAATCATACACTGAAAAATTCCCTTTTTTTTTCTCTGATCCGGAAGAGTTTTGATTGGCATTCAGATCATTAACAAGCTCAAAAAAACGCGATTTGGCCTCTGTCAAACGCATTTTCGCCTCGTTGGAGATACAAAGGAGGATCAGCGTATCATTCGTAATTTTGCGCTTTACGAATTTATAATAGGCCCCCCGCCATTCCAGTTCGCCGGAATAGGATTCGAAATCACTCCAGTTGGATTGATATGGAAGCGAAATCGGTACCCTGATTTCTAAAAGTTCGTTCTCGTCATACAATCCAGCTTCTAGTTTTTGATCTATTTTCTGGTCGAGCAAAAGACTAAGCGATGAGATCATAAATCGGTAACCAACCCAGTTAAAGAGTAGTAGAGTAAATAGCAATATGGCAACTGTTTTTTTCACCATTTTCACCAGTAAAACAAATATAGCCAGTTTGCACGGGGATCGTTTCACCGAAATCGGAAAAAATATAACAGAGATGGGGATTAATTTGTATAGATCCACTGAGATTTTAATATTCCGGCAGACTATTTTCGGGTATGCATGAGCCGGATCCCGCCATTCTAGATTACATTTAAATCAGGTTTAAAAAAAACCAGTTGGCTTATAATAATTATGGTCCGGGTAAGATGTATTCAGTGGACCTCGGGGAAATCCGTTCAAAAAAAGGAAACGAACCGAGTAAGATAAGAACAGTTATTTTTTCCTGGCTTCATTGCAAAGATTTGAAGTTTCCTCCCGATGTAGAGTAAGGAAAGCAAAGGCTTTGAGAAGCGATTTCGCGACTTTCGACCCGGACGTACATTGTTTCGCTGAGACTTGTTTTTGTTTAACCGTAAGTTTCAATTTTTAAGATTCATTCCGCAGCTTGGATTTTTTTGTTCCACTTTTTTTCTAAAAAAAAGTGGAACCGGTAATTTCCAATGACTCCTTTCACTTTACTATTGATACAGGTTCCAGATAAATAGAAAATTGTTACCGCATTTCCAATGGCTTATAATACTAAAATATGTTGGATAAAAAAAAGCGTTATCAGCCTGCATCACCAGCTTTTTTTCCATACTTTAGGGATTCGATTGACTGCATATGAGGGACGTATACCAGACTATGGACGATGGTTCATTGATAAGTCTTTTACATACAAACGACGAAGATGCTTATACCGAAATCTACAATCGGTACTGGAAAAAAATATTCTTTATAGCTGCGTCAAAACTGCAAAATTTTTCGGAGGCGGAAGAACTGGTTCAGGATATATTCGCAGATCTTTGGAACCGCAGACAAAGCATAACCATCAACAGTTCGCTGGGTGCATACCTGGCCACAGCCGTGAAATACCGGGTTATCAATTACCTGGCCGGCAAGCAAACCCGGTTTGGATACATTGAGCATAGTTTGCATACGCAGTCTGCGGTCGATCACTCTACCGAACAATGGCTTTCGTTTGAAGAACTGCGGCAGGAACTCGAAAGCCTGGTGGCCGCTCTTCCTGAAAAATGTCAACTTGTTTATAGGCTTAGCAGGGAAGAAGGTCTTAGCCAAAAGCAGATTTCAAAAAAACTGGGGATCGCCGAAAAAACAGTGGAGGCACATATCGGCAAAGCCCTTCAAAATATCCGCACCGGCCTGGGTAATTTACTTATACTGTTTCCACTTATCGTTTAATTTTTTTTGCACTAAGGGATTCGCCCGTTCCAACTGACATATATGTATATACTCTCAGATGGAATCCAAAAAACAGCAGGATCTGTACCGGCAACTGGCAAAAAAATGGCTCGATGGATCCATCACAGCGGAAGAAAAGAAAACCTTTTCGCTATGGTATAATTCCATTGAGGATTCTGATTTGCATGTTCCGGAGAATTTTTCATTGAATGAAGAAGAACTGAAGCTGAGGATCCTGAACAAGGTTAAAAGAAACAACAAAAATGCTCCGGTTCATCATCTAATTAAAAACCTGTACCGGATCGCGGCGGCCATTATTCTGATCACCGGATCAATCTTTATTTTACATTATTTTGTTCAGCCGGAGCCCAAACCGCAATTGACTGAATCGAAGTTGCTGATCGGTGATACAACTGTTAACAATGACTTAATGCCGGGTGGTGACAAAGCCATATTAACTTTGGCCGACGGAACTGAAATAGTATTGGATGAACAGGAAAATGGATTGATAGTAGTGCAGGGAACAACGAAGATAATAAAGAAAGAAGATGGACAGATCCGGTACAAATCCGAAGATGGATTTAATACAAAACCGGTATATAATACAGTCAAAACCCCACGCGGCGGTCAATACCGGATCGAACTTCCCGATAAGTCGGTTGTCTGGATGAATGCGGCATCTTCAATCCGTTTCCCCACCTGTTTTACCGGCGCTGAAAGAAAAGTTTCAGTTAACGGTGAACTTTATTTTGATGTTCATACCGATCCCAAAAGACCTTTTGTTATTGATGTGAACGGATCTTTAGTTCAGGCACTCGGAACAGAGTTTAATGTGATGGCCTATGCTAATGAAGGATCTGTTATAACTACACTGGTCAGTGGCCGGGTTCGGGTAAGGCACGGTAAAAAATCGGCGGACCTGAAACCAGGTCAGCAATCATTGTTTCAGCATTCGGGAAATATTGAATTGCAGCAAACCAGCGATCAGGAACTCGTTACCGCCTGGAAAAACGGATATACTTCATTCCGTAACGCTGATCTGGAAAGCATTATGCGGCAGGTGGAAAGATGGTATGATGTAGATGTGGATTTTGATAAAAACCTGGAGAAACGATATTTCACCGGCGATATAAGCAGGAATGCCCGGCTAAATGAATTTTTAAATGTGCTGAATCAAAGTGGAGTTCGGTTTAAGCTGGAGGGAAGAAAGATTAAGGTCAGAAAATAAAAAGTTTATTCAATTCTATTTTTAAAACCATAAAAATCTATTTTATGATTGGAAAATCTACATGCTCAATTCCCCGATGATCCAGATCTTATTCATCGGTTTTTTTTCTGCGTACAGCTCAATTTGTTATAAATCAAGAATTAAAAGGTATGAAACTAAAAGTACTGAACGGATCGGCATGGCCGGTTGCCGGGAAGAAAATCCTTCCATATAAAGCCGGCTCTTTTATTGTTATGCGGATGCTCGCAATCCTGCTGCTATGTTCCGGCATGAAAGCAAGCGCCGGCGAAATGGCGCCGGGCATCAGCATTTCTCAAAAGAATGCGTCCCTGGAATCCATTTTTCAGCAAATTAAAAAGCAAACTGAATTTGTTTTCTGGTACGAAAACAGATTACTGCTGAATGCAAAACGGGTGGATGTGCACGTTAAAAATGCAAGCGTGCACGAGGTGCTTTCGATTTGTTTTAAAGATCAGCCTTTAACCTATTCCATTGTCGGAAATACGGTTGTAATTCGCGAACGAAGCATTATCCAACAGGTTGTAAATACTGCTCCCGCACCACAGGCTGTTATCAGAGGAAAGGTAACCAATGAAAAAGGGGAGCCGCTTCCGGATGTAAGCATTAACTTAAAAGGCACCAGTTATGGTACCGTCAGCGATGGGGAAGGAAATTTTTCTCTCACCATCCCCGACAATACCGGCACGCTCGTATTCTCCTTTGTGGGCTATGCCACGCAGGAGGTAAAACTGGGGAATTCCACTACCATCAGCATTTCGCTGATTCCCGATAACGAGTCTCTGACAGGTGTGGTTGTGGTAGGTTATGGTACGCAGAAGAAAGCCAATCTTACCGGTGCTGTAGATCAGGTAACGGCCGAGGTTTTCGAGAACCGCTCCCTGCCCAATCTCAGCCAGGGCTTACAGGGTGTAATGCCAAATCTAAATATCAAGTTGGGCGATGGAAAGCCAACGCAGGCGCCTTCATTTAATATAAGAGGAACCTCTTCAATCGGTCAGGGTGGAAGCGCACTTGTTTTGATTGACGGCGTTGAGGGCGACCCCAGCATGTTGAATCCAAACGATGTGGCCAGCATTTCCGTGTTAAAGGATGCGAGCTCCGCGGCTATCTACGGGGCCCGTGGCGCATTTGGAGTGGTGCTGATAACAACTAAAAATCCACAGAAAGATAAAACAAGTATTACCTATACGGTAAATCAGTCTATAAAAACGCCAACAACCGTTCCCGATTTTGTAACGGACGGTTATGTTTTTGCCAAATGGTTTAATGAAGGCTGGAGTGCATGGAACAACTATTCCCAAACTCCTCAAAACGTTAATAAAACGGTTCGGTTCTCACAGGAATACCTGGCCGAACTGGAACGAAGGTCAAAAGATCCAAGCCTTCCGAAAGTGGAAGTAGATGATAATGGAGAGTATGTTTATTATGATAATACGGACTGGTACAGGCATCTGTACAAAAAGAATCTGAGTGCCACCGATCACAATCTTTCATT
>JAEZAY010000045.1 GCA_023427575.1 Bacteroidota bacterium
CAGTGTTTACTTCTCGCATAATTCCTATGTGGCTCAGGTTTGCGATATGATCCTGAAAGATGGAATCCCAACGGTTAAAAAAATCTATGCCGTTTCCGACTGCGGGCTGGTGGTTAATCTAAGCGGCGCCCGTCAGCAGGTAATGGGTGGAATTGTAGATGGTATGGGCCACGCCCTTTATGGCAAACTGAGCTTTAAAAACGGGGCTGTTGAACAGCTTAATTATAATTACTATCGTCTGATCCGGATGAAAGAAATTCCGGAAATTGAAACCTGGTTTATCGAAAACGAATATGATCCTACAGGCCTGGGTGAACCGGCATTGCCACCCACCGGTGGGGCGATTGCCAACGCGATTTTCAAAGCCACGGGCAAAAGAGTGAATACGCAGCCATTCATCAGCGATCCGGTTTTTAAAACCATTGAACGTAAAACTTTTTGATCCGGCTTATTCCGGTGATTTTTTGGTTTTGTGCGGGAGATAATTGCCGGGAGCCTGATGTGAGATAATGGTTTTTGTAATCCGTTCCGTACCTGTTGAAACAAGTAAGATCTGGCATCAAAACCCCAACCTATATGCCCACTCGTCGTTCTTTTCTTCGGAACAGCGCCCTTGCTGTTACCGGCACCTTATTGGGTGCCAGTCAGACCCGGGCGTTTTATATTTCCAAAACGCCCGAAATAATTGTGCTGGGTGCAGGATTTGCCGGCCTGGCCGCTGCCCATTTTCTGAGCTCCAGAAATATAAAAGTAACTGTTCTCGAAGCGCAAAAACGCATCGGCGGTCGCGTTCATTCATTTCATTTGCCGGGAGAAAATCTGGTTATAGAACTGGGCGCTGAGTGGGTGGGCGACTCGCACAGCCGGATCAAAGAGCTGTGCAGCCAGTTTAATCTCGAGCTGTTTAACAATCAGTTTGAAACCCATTTGCTGTACAAAGGAAAATACCGGGGCAAAAACGAGTGGAAATATTCGGATCAATGGGATGAGAAATGGAAAAAGCTGTTGCAGAATTATGCCTCGATGAATGATGATGATAAAAAACAACTCGACCGGTACGACTGGTGGAGATACCTCGTAAATAATGGCTGCGATGGTGAAGATCTGGATTTGCGTGAACTGCTGGACAGCACCGACTTTGGCGAAAGTATTCGTCATGTGTCGGCATACGCGGCTATGGCCGAATATGCGGAAAGCAGTCCTAAAAATGAAATGGATTTTAAGATCCGGGGTGGCAATGGAATGCTGGCTGATAAGCTGGCCGAAAAAATAAAGGCGGAAAACATATTGCTGGATCATACCGTAGTGAAAGTGGATCAGAGTGGCAAAAAGCTAACTGTTTTTTGCTCTAATGGCAAACAGTTTACAGCAGATGCGATCATCTGCACCCTTCCAACCTTTGCGGTCAATCAAATTCAGTGGACCCCCGGATTTCCTGCTGAAAAACGCCGGGCGCTGCAGTCATTACAATATGCACGGATCAATAAACACCCGGTGTTGTTTGAAGAGCGCTTTTTCCCGGAAGATTTTGACATGGTAACGGATACCCCGGCGCACTATTTTTATCATGCCACAAAAAACCAGGCTGGTAAAAAAGGGGTTTTGATTTCATATACAATTGGCGATAAGGCAGCCGTTATTGCCAATCAGGATGATGATTTTCATACTGAAATAATCCGCAGGGCTCTGCAGCCGGGGTTTGGAAACGTTCAGGATAAAATTCTCGCTCATTATAATTACTACTGGGGAAATGATACGCGCACCCGGGGAGCTTATGCGATGTATAAACCGGGACAATGGTTCGACCTTATGCCCGTATTAAAAAAGAATGTGAAAAATATTCACTTCGCCGGCGAGCATCTCGCCGAATGGCAGGGCTTTATGGAAGGCGCGATCGTAAGCGGCGAAGAGGCCGCTGCGGCTATAATGGATTAAATGGTTTCTACATAAAAACAAGTAACTTCCTCGCGCAAAAATTATCCTTATGCGCAACCGAATCTTTTGTTTTTTAACCTTTCTCGTTTATATAACTGCATGTAATCCGGGTCCGGAAAATTCCGGTGTACAAACTCCGGTGCTGAGCGCTGAAAACCTGGCCCGACATATTCAAACCCTGGCTTCGGATTCTTTCCTGGGCCGGATGCCATCCACCGAAGGGGAATCGATCACTATTGATTATTTGCAGCGCCAGTTTGAAGCCGCCGGCCTGGAACCCGGTAACGGAAATGGTTACCTGCAGGAAGTGCCGATGGCCAGTATCCTGGCTCTGGCCGATCCGTTAATGCAGGTAAAGGCTGGTTCCGGCAATTTTAACCTGCAAGCTTATGATGAGTATGTAATCTGGACCGATAAAACAGATCCGCAGATCGTTTTGCAGGATGCCGAACTCGTTTTCGCGGGCTATGGAGTGGTAGCTCCGGAGCATAACTGGAACGATTATGCGAATATTGACGTGAAGGGTAAAGTGGTACTGGTGATGGTAAATGATCCGGGATTTTGGACTGGTGATACCAGTTTATTCAAAGGGCGCGAGATGACGTATTACGGCCGCTGGACCTACAAATTTGAAGAAGCTGCACGCCAGGGTGCAAAAGCTTGTTTAATAATTCATAACACGGAAGCGGCCAGTTATCCTTTTATTGTTCAGCAGAACGGATTTAATACGGCCCGCCTGCAACTCGATAACCGCGGCAAAAAAACAGAACATGCCGATGCGATCGGATGGATCAGCGAACCGGCGGCCAATAAATTATTTAAAGCTGCCGGAATGGACAGCACCCTGCTGCAAAAGGCAAATGTTCCGGGATTTAAAGCCGTTCCCCTGAACATGACCGTTAGTACCCGGATGAATGTGCAGGTAAATTACAGCCGTTCTCATAATGTTGTGGGCAAGATCACCGGCAGCACCCGCCCGGAAGAAACAATCATTTATACCGCGCACTGGGATCATTTCGGAATCGGCACCCCCGATGAAAGCGGCGATTCAATTTATAATGGCACCATGGACAATGCCACCGGAACGGCCGCTTTAATTGAACTCGCAAGGGCTTTCAAACAAGACAATCCCAAACCGGAGCGGACCATTGTGTTTCTGGCCGTTACCGCAGAAGAACAGGGTTTATGGGGATCAGCTTACTACACACAAAACCCGATTTTCGCACCGGAAAAAACCGTGGCCAACATTAATATCGACGTATTAAATCCTTTTGAAGCCACCCGCGATATTATTACGATCGGGAAAGGTCAATCTGAACTGGAAGACTATCTGAAAGAGATCGCCGAAAAACATGGCCGGGAGATGGCATATGAAACTACACCGGAAGCTGGCTATTACTATCGTTCCGATCATTTTAATTTCGCTAAAATTGGAATTCCCGCGCTTTATACCAAACGGGGTGTGAAAGTAGACGGAAAAGAGTCTGATTATGGAAAGAAACAGGAACAGGAATATACCAGCCAGCATTACCATCGTCCATCAGACGAATACGACCCCAGGACCTGGACCCTCGAAGGAGCTATGGCCGACCTTCAGATCATGTATGAAATTGGCAAAAAATTGGCTGCAGAAGATAAAATGGTGCAATGGAAACCGGGATCGGAATTTAAAAAGTTACGCGAAAAATAATGCACTCCTTGTTATTCACTCTGAACCTGCAAAATAACGTGGCGGATATTTTTCCGATCATTGGTATAGGTGATATGGATCAGCTTGTCAGAAGTTTCGATAATGGCCGGGTAACTGAATTCGCCGCCCGGTTTTTTTATCAGCGTATGAATGTTTTTCCATTCCTTTCCATCGGATGAAAAGGCAAGCTGCAATTCATTGCGACCCTCACTCCAGTGCGCACCGCTTTTACCGGGGTTATACACCAGTAGTTGCTGCCCGTTTGCCTGGGTCACCGCATCAATGCCGCTGTTCGGATTTAAGACGGAAGTTTCAGATAAGGATTCCCATGATTTGCCATTGTCGTTTGACCACGACTGAAGGATCCGATTCTGCCGGCTGCGGCAAAGCATTTGAAGCCGTGTTGGCGAATGGCGGATGATCGCAGGTTGGATGGCTCCAAAATCTTTGTTATCCACGCTGATCTTTTCCCAGTTTTCCGAATTCATATCCGATCTTTCAATATGGATTTTCCATTCTTTTTCATCCAGACTTTCTGTGCTGGAAGGGTGCAGTAAAAAGCCATCGCCGGTTTCAACGGGTTTGTTTTTTATAGGTCCCAGAAATCCATCCGGCAGGCGTTCCGGTTTCGACCAGTTATTCCCATTATCATTTGTCCATTGAACCATTCCCCACCATTCTCTGGGCGAAGGCCCTACCTTATAGTACAAAAAAGTTTTGCCGGCGGCATTTGTAAATAATACCGGATTCCAGCATGGATACCGTTCTTTTTCATCTATTATTCCATTGGCAATTTCGCGGGAATCAGACCATTTCCCGTTCGCATAAACTGCCATCATTATGTTCACTTCTTTATGCCCTTCGTAAGGACCGGCGAACCATACTGCCATCAGTTTACCATCAGGCAGAGCTGCAATTGATGAAGAGTGACAGGACTTAAACGGCGGGTTTTCATACAGGTCGGCATCCCGGATAACTTTTACTGAAGGCATGCTTTGGCCCACGGCAAAGGTTGAAATAAAAACCGCCAAAATGAAAAAAGGAACTCTGCGCATTCAAATCAATTATTATGCTTCAAAATAAAAAAGAAGTTTGCCAGCGATAAAGCTATTGATTTATGTGATACGCGGATATGGGAGCTAAGACTGCTTTTGCAGGATCAAAAAAAATTGCCTGGTGGAAGCTGAAAAACAGGACTTTCACCTGTCCTCCAGGCAATGGTTTCTCATAGTTTATAAGTTGCCTGAGAAATATCGTGTCAAATAAAATGACGGTTCAGATTGTATGCTGGAAAGGGTAAAACTTTTCTAAAGGGCTGGCGGATTAACTTCAAAACCTGTTTCACAAAACTATAAAAACATAATAAAAAAAGGCAGGTATTTGTACGAATGCCCTGCGCGTATTTTTACCCTGTTTTGACTAACGGAAAGCCGCAAACGAACCTGAGCTTTTTTACGGTTTTTATTTTTTCTTAAACAGTCCGGATATTTTTTCAGAAAGTCCTGATTTCTTTTTCTTTTTTTCTTCTCCAATTAAAAAACCATAGGGTTGTAATGCCGGGATATGATCAAAAACCACTTTTACAATTCCAAGCAGCGGGATGGCCAGCACCATTCCGGCGATTCCCCAGAGCAGCTCGCCCAGCACCAGTACGAGGATGGTAAACAGCGGATTGAGATTCACCTCCGCGCCCACAACCAGGGGCTCGAGCAAATAGGATTGTACAAACTGAACCAGGCCATAGGTTATTAAAACGCCGATGATCATACCCGAGTCGCCGCCCTGGGTTATTACCATCAGTACCGCCAGCGCGTTTCCAAGAAGATTGCCGATAAAGGGAACAATTTCCAACAGGCCGCAGAGTACTGCAAAGAATAACGCATTTTTAACTCCAACGATGGAAAATCCGATTCCGTACAATACCCATAACATCACGATCATCATGGCCAGACCGGTAAGGTATTGCTGACCTACTTTCGACGATTCATGTAAAATTTTCACCGCCTTTTGACGGTTATCGTCAGGCACCAGTTTAATAATAAATTTCTTCAGGTGGGTTCTGAAATACAAAAACAAAAACATATAAACAAGGGTGAGCAGAAGATCTACCAGAAAGCCCATCACTCCTGATAAAAATGCAGCAGCCATGGCAGGCATATTGCCCGAACCCGATTGCTGCTGCTTTTCCAGCATTTCCTTTTGTTGTTCCGCACTGATGTTGAGATTTGAACTGAGATACTGTTGTAGTTTATCTATCTGGCCCTGGATCCGCTGCTGCATCTGACCTACATCTTCCGCCAGTCCGCTAACCTGCCAGCTCAGCAAAGAAATAATGGCTCCGGCACCCAGAATAAATAAAAGCAATGCGGTTAATGCGGAAATGCCTTTAGACCAGCCTTTTCGTTCGAAATAATGAGCCACAGGCAGCAGTAGCATCGATAAAATCGCAGCAAAAGCGATCGGGATAAGAAAGTCCTGCGCATAATAAAGGGCAGCAATAATCAGCCAAAATAAAAAAAGGATTTTAACGGCCTGGGTTAAACGGGTTTCAACCATAAACCCAAAATCAAAAAAACTATGCCATCGGTAATTACAAATAGCCGAATGCGTTTGTTCAGCATGTTCACTATCAGGCCCTGGAAAAATGCAATGGCCTCTTATGGATAATGCTCATCAGAATATCAAATATCTCCTGGTTCCTGTTATTGTATCTGAATTCAGTTTCTTTAACGTGCAGATAGAGGGTAGCGCCTGTTAACCCGCGAAACTTTACAAGCCTTGATTTCAGCAAGCCCCAAAACAAATCAATCTCATCGATTTGCGACCTTCCCCTTACCGAACCATTTAATGGTTGCTGAATTCTATACAGTTTAACGGTATTGAAATCGGCAATTCCATTATATAAAGTCAACCGGTTTTGTTTTACAAACTCCGGTTCGGCTTCAATCCGCCCCTTTACCCAATCTACAAACCATTGCGGATCTACCCGGTTGATCTGGTCGGTATAGATCAGATCCTGCGACTTTAATATTCCGTAAAGATGTTTCTTAACCAGCTTTCCGTTTCCCGAATTATTTAAAGCCGATCCATTCTCCATATGTATCATCGGCAGATGCCCGTTCAGCATATGCAGCGGACTCTGATCCTCACAGTATTTGGCTATATGAGTTCGGATCAGTTTTAAATACGCGTTTACCGTTATCCGGCTTATGCCGCTGATGTTGGCAATTTGTGTGGCCGTAAGATCTTCACAAAATAGTTTCAGCATTTCCCTAACCTTCCTTTCGGTGATATGGGCGCCTTTTAAATATCTGTTCTTCATGGCTTGCGGGTGATTTACGTCTACGATACTCTACGTAAATAAGGCAGTTTTAAGCAACCTGCGTAGTTAAATTAGGAGGAGCGGCTGAAGACTATGATATATGAAAGAATCGTCTTATCTAGTTATAAATATGTAGCCATAATATATAGCGTTTCTGTAATAGAATTGCGTAATAAACATCCCTTATCGATTTTCTAATACGCTAACAAACGTTTAATAGCGGAGCTGATTTTTTGCCGACTGGGCAATACTTCAGCCTCCAGCCTTAAGATCATTGGAATTGCCGGAACATTTAATGCGCCCAATACGGATACCGGTGCGTCCAGATACTGGAAACAGGCAGCAGATATCCGCCCGGCAAGCGCTTCAGCGAATGAGTTGTTTTGTTGTTCTTCTGTTAGTACCAAACATTTGCCAACACGCTGAACACTCGAAAAGATCATTTCTTCATCCAGCGGATGCAATGATCGAAGATCGATAATTTCAAGATTACCATTGAATTCAGCTGCGGCGTTCAATGCCCAGTGAACACCCATTCCGTATGTAATGATGCAGCATGCATCACCGGAACTGACTTTACCGGCATCCGCTTGCAATGCCACCCTTGCCTTACCAAGCGGAATCATGTACTCCCGGTTAGGCTCAACCGATTTCGCCATTTCCGTTCCGGGAACTTTACTCCAGTAAAGGCCTTTGTGTTCAAGCATCACCACCGGGTTTGGATCATAAAACGCTGCCTTCATCAATCCTTTCATATCGGCTGCATTCGAGGGGTAGACCAGTTTAATCCCTTTAACAGACAGTAAAGTAGACTCGATACTTCCACTATGATAAGGCCCGCCGCCCCCGTATGCACCAGTGGGTACCCGAATCAAAACCTGAACCGGAAA
>JAEZAY010000076.1 GCA_023427575.1 Bacteroidota bacterium
GCCTTCATACGGTAAGTATGGGGTGGGGGTTATTTTCTTTCCGCGCGAGATCCGGCTTCGGGAAGAATGCCGCGATATCTTCAACCGTACGGCCGAAAAATTGGGATTCGAAGTACTGGCATATCGCAAAGTGCCGGTAAATACGGATCAGATCGGCTTAACCGCTTTATCGGTTGAACCGGAAATGGAACATGTGTTTATCGCATGTCCTGATCATATTACGAATGTGGATGAGTTCGAACGTAAATTATTTGTACTTCGGAATTACGCCACGCATACCATCAACAATACCGTAAAAAAAGACGCGATCGGCTTTTATGTCGCTTCGCTTTCCTATAAAACCATTGTGTATAAGGGGCAGTTAACCAGCATGCAGGTTCGCTCTTATTTCACCGATCTTTCCAACAAAAGAATCGTTTCAGCATTCGGGTTAGTTCATTCCCGTTTCGCTACCAATACATTTCCTTCCTGGAAGCTGGCACAGCCATTCCGGTTCATTGCGCATAATGGTGAGATCAATACGCTTCAGGGCAATCTGAACTGGCTTCGCACGAGTGAAAAAGGTTTTGTTTCTCCTTATTTCAGCAAGGAAGAAATGGATATGCTGCTGCCGGCCATTTCCGAAGGTCAGTCGGATTCGGCCTGCCTCGATAATATGATCGAACTGCTAACCCTTACCGGGCGTTCCCTTCCGCATGTTATGATGATGCTGATCCCGGAAGCCTGGGATGGCAATGATCATATGGATCCGGTGAAAAAAGCGTTTTACGAGTTTCATGCCTCCCTCATGGAGCCCTGGGATGGACCGGCATCGATTTCCTTTACCGATGGAAAGATGATCGGCGCAACGCTTGACAGAAACGGGCTTCGTCCTTCACGGTATTGTGTAACCGAAGATGACCGGGTGATCATGGCTTCGGAAAGCGGTGTGCTTCCGGTTGAGCCCCATCTTATAAAAGAGAAAGGTCGGCTTCAACCCGGAAAGATGTTTGTGGTTGACATGGAACAGGGCCGGATCATCAGTGATGAGGAACTGAAATCCGGGATTTGCTCGCAAAAGCCTTATGCCGAATGGCTGAACAAATACAAAATCCGCCTCGAAGAATTGCCTGAACCGCGGGTTATGTTTACCCATCTGGAACCGGAACAGGTTTTTAAATATCAAAAAGCCTTTGGTTTTTCCACCGAAGATCTCGATACGATCATTGCGCCAATGGCCATTGACGGGAAAGAACCGATCGGCGCTATGGGTACCGATGTGCCACTGGCTGTTTTAAGCGATCAGCCCCAGCATCTCTCCAGTTACTTTAAACAATTGTTTGCACAGGTAACCAATCCACCGATCGATCCCATCCGCGAAAGAATGGTGATGTCGCTGGCGACATTTGTCGGGAACAATGGCAATCTTTTGAATGAAGATCCACTGACCTGTCATACTGTGGCACTCAAACATCCTGTTCTGAATAACCACGAGCTTGAAAAATTACGGAGCATTGATACCGGCATTTTCCAGGCGAAAACCCTGCAGTGTTATTTTCGGGCGGATGGAAAACCGGGTTCTTTAAAAGCGGCCCTCGACCGGGTTTGCCGCTATGCGGTGGATGCCGTTATGGATGGTTTTGAGGTTCTGGTTCTCACCGATCGTGCGATCGATTCTGATCACGCGCCCATCCCTTCCTTGCTGGCCACCGCTGCTATCCACCACCACCTGATCCGCAAAGGTCTTCGCGGCCAGGTAGGTATTGTTGTAGAATGCGGCGATGTATGGGAAGTTCATCATTTCGCCTGTTTGCTTGCCTTTGGAGCCACGGCGATCAATCCGTATCTGGCCTTATCTTCCATCCGCGACATGAAGCTAAGTGGTCGACTTGAATCGGAACTGGATGTAGATACACTTAAGAAAAATTATATAAAAGCGGTAAATGATGGGTTGTTGAAGGTATTCTCGAAAATGGGAATCTCTACGCTTCAGTCATACCAGGGCGCTCAGATCTTTGAGATTATCGGCCTTAACAATACCGTGGTGAATACCTGCTTCACCGGTGCCGTATCGCGGATAGGCGGTATGGGGCTGGATGAAATTGCCCGTGAAACGCTGGCAAAACATTTCTTCGCTTTCAGCAAAAAAGACATTCCCGCAAATCGGTTACCCGTTGGCGGTATCTACCAGTGGAAGCGGAAAGGAGAATTTCATTTATTCAATCCTCAAACCATTCACCTGCTGCAGTATTCCACCAGGATGAATGATTACAATACATTCAAGAAATACACGAAGCTGGTTAATGAGCAGAGTGAAAAAGCCTGTACATTAAGAAGCCTTTTTGATTTTAAACGAAACCGGCCTTCCATTCCCATCGATGAAGTGGAACCGGCTGAAAACATCTATAAACGTTTTGCCACAGGTGCGATGTCCTTCGGATCCATATCCTGGGAAGCGCATACCACCCTGGCCATTGCCATGAACCGTCTTGGCGGAAAAAGCAATACCGGTGAAGGTGGTGAAGATGAATCAAGATATACCCGGAAAGAAAATGGCGATTATCAGCGCAGCGCTATCAAACAGGTAGCCTCCGGACGTTTTGGAGTGACCAGCTATTATCTAACTGAAGCCGATGAACTTCAGATTAAAATGGCACAGGGCGCTAAGCCTGGTGAAGGAGGGCAATTGCCCGGTCATAAAGTGGATGAGTTTATTGGAAAAACCCGCCACTCCACTCCCGGCGTGGGATTGATTTCGCCACCACCGCATCACGATATTTATTCTATTGAAGATCTTGCTCAATTGATCTTTGATCTGAAGAACTCAAACCGTGCCGCCAGAATAAATGTTAAACTGGTTTCCAAAGCGGGAGTGGGTACCATCGCAGCCGGTGTGGCAAAGGCTAAGGCAGATGTTGTACTGATCTCAGGTCACGACGGCGGAACCGGCGCTTCGCCGATCAGTTCGATCAAACATGCCGGACTTCCCTGGGAACTGGGGCTTGCTGAAAGTCACCAGACGCTGGTAAAAAATAAATTACGCAGCCGGATCGTATTGCAGGCCGATGGTCAGATGAAAACCGCCCGCGATATTGCGATCGCAACATTGCTGGGTGCTGAAGAATGGGGCGTGGCCACAGCAGCCCTGGTGGTGGAAGGTTGTATAATGATGCGCAAATGCCATCTGAACACCTGCCCGGTTGGGATTGCAACCCAGGACCCTACCCTAAGATCAAGGTTCACCGGCGATGCCGAGCATGTGGTCAATCTTTTTAAGTTTCTTACCCAGGAACTGAGAGAGATCATGGCCGAACTCGGGTTTAGAACTATTAATGAAATGGTTGGTCAGGTCGATTTTCTGGGGGTTCGTGAAAACATCAACCATTGGAAATACAAAACCCTGGATCTTTCGCCTATTCTTTACAAAGAACCGGCATCCCTGTATACCGGTTTGTACAAAATGGTAGAACTGGATCATGGTTTAGACAATGTTCTTGACTGGAAACTGCTGGAAGCGGCCAGGCCGGCCCTTGAAAATAAACAAACGGTAAGCGCCTCCTTCCCGCTGATCAATACGGATCGTACGGTTGGAACTATTTTGTCGAACGAGATCAGTAAAATATACAAAAGTGAAGGGTTGCCCGATGATACCATTCATTTCCGCTTTACCGGAACTGCCGGTCAAAGTTTTGGGGCCTTTAATACAAAAGGGGTAACACTGGAACTGGAAGGAGATGCCAACGACTATTTCGGAAAGGGGTTAAGCGGGGCCAGGCTCATCATTTATCCTTCCCGGAGCGCCCGTTTTGTGCCGGAGGAAAATATAATAATCGGCAATGTTGCTTTTTATGGCGCTACTTCCGGTTCGGCCTTTATCCGCGGAAAAGCAGGCGAGCGCTTCTGTGTGCGTAATTCCGGTGCTACAGTGGTTGTAGAAGGAGTGGGCGATCATGGTTGTGAATATATGACCGGCGGAAAAGTGGTTATCCTGGGCGAAACCGGCCGGAATTTTGGCGCGGGCATGAGTGGCGGAATTGCCTATGTGTATGATGTTAACGGCGTTTTTGCGGAAATGGCCAACCGCGAAATGATTGACCTTGATCCGGTTGGCACCAGCGATATTGCTGAACTGAACGATTTTATTTCAAAGCATTACGAACATACGGGAAGTACGGTGGCGAAGTTCGTGCTGGATGATTTTGAAAATCAGCTGAGAAACTTTGTAAAAGTGTTCCCGAAAGATTACAAAAAAGCATTGGCGGCCCAGTCCGTTTCAGTGAAAGTTATCAGTTGATAACGGTGAGTAGATTGTTGTTGAACCTGGTGCCGGTAAAAATGCGGCAGAAAAAAGAAGAATAAACAATGGGTAAACCAACGGGTTTTTTAGAGTTTACGAGAGAACTTCCGGCAAAACGCCCGGTGAAGGAAAGGCTGAAGGATTATAAGGAATTCATCGAATTGTATCCGGAACCGAAACTGCGGCAGCAGGCTTCGCGGTGTATGGACTGTGGCGTACCTTTTTGCCATAATGGCTGTCCTTTAGGCAATATCATTCCCGAGTTCAATGATGCCGTTTACCGGGCGCAATGGGAAGAAGCGTATGATATTCTGGCTTCCACCAATAATTTCCCGGAATTTACGGGAAGAATTTGCCCCGCGCCCTGTGAAAGCGCCTGCGTTCTTGGTATTAATCAGCCTCCAATTGTAATAGAAGAGATCGAAAAGCATATTATAGAGATCGCTTTTGAAAAAGGTTATGTGAAAGCGCGCCAGCCCAATATTCGTACGGGCAAAAAGATTGCGGTGGTTGGATCCGGACCGGCCGGACTTGCTGCCGCGGCTCAGTTAAATCAGGCCGGACACTCGGTCACGGTATTTGAAAGAGACGATGCTCCCGGTGGGTTATTGCGGTATGGGATCCCCGATTTTAAACTGGAAAAATGGGTGATCGACCGGCGGATCGCGATCATGGAAGAGGAAGGGATCGTTTTTCAGTGCAATGCGAATGTGGGAGTGAACATTAATATCAATGATTTGTTACGCGAGTACCAGGCGATCGTGCTGGCAGGCGGATCTACAATTCCCCGCGATCTGACCATCCCGGGAAGAGAACTAAAAGGAATTCATTTTGCGATGGATTTCCTTACTCAGCAAAATCGTCGGGTATCGGAACGGGAACTGCGGAAAGAAGATATCATTGCAAAAAACAAGCATGTAATTGTAATTGGCGGCGGCGATACCGGTTCCGATTGCGTGGGAACGTCCAATCGGCAGGGTGCATTGTCAGTAACCCAGTTTGAACTTTTGCCCAAACCACCCGAATCGCGTACCGCCTATATGCCCTGGCCTGAATATCCGATGGTGCTAAAAACATCGAGCAGCCATGAGGAAGGTTGTGAAAGGCATTGGGCAATAGCCACCAAAGAATTTATAGGCGACGAAAATGGTAAACTCAAAGCGCTGAAG
>JAEZAY010000135.1 GCA_023427575.1 Bacteroidota bacterium
ACTTCAAGCAGGCCCTTTTCCCGGGCTCTTTTCATAATGGAATGTGAAAAAGGACTTTCAAAAAGCATTGGAACTACCGTGATAATATCAACTCGCATGGCGCAAAGATCGGTTGAAATGCGAATTAATTCGTTTATCAGGGTTTTGGGGCCGAAGCATTTTGCCGGTAGGCATTATTCTCTGCAGGATGCATATTCATCTTGCGGGTTTTGATGGCCGGAACAGGGCTAACCGAAACAGGGGCGGCCGCGGGCAATAATAAAGACCTGATGGTTAAAAAACGGAAGGAGGGCAGAGCTTCCCAGATTTGTTTCAGATATCCTGGTTTCATTTGTTTCCTTATTGTTATTTACTGACCAGACTAAATTAGTAAGGATTTCAGTGAAATCTTAGCAAAGAACCTTGTGGAAAGGGTATTTATATTGAAATTAAGGGAAACTCTTTATTCAAAAGATGTAATTGTTTTTAGTAAAAAAATCGCTAGCCTGTAAAATCCTCCAGATCGCGGCGCTGCTTTTTGGTGGGCCGCCCGATCTTGCTTTGCCTCTTACCGGTGTGGAAGGAGGAGCTTTGAAATTTGATCCGGTCCTGCTCTTCTTCCGGGGTAATATCAAGATAAAATTTAAGCGATTCCGTATACTGCACCCTGTTATGAAGCAGGCCCGTCACTTTAATAACCCATTTTTTAGCCTCCGTTTTTACTTCATACTCATCGCCCAAATGCACCTGTTTGGATGCCTTGACCGAACTGCCATTCATTTTTACCTTCCCGGTATCGCAGGCTGCCGAGGCCAGGGTCCTGGTTTTAAACAGGCGGATTGACCAAAGGTATTTGTCGATGCGTAATTTCTGATTTTCTGTCATCACCTTTCAAATTTACAAAACCTGCAAGGGTTTTATTCCTTACAGGTTTTGATTCAATTTTTAGAATTATTTACCAACTTCCGGGGTCCTCATCAGGCTTCCGCGAAATAAAGATGGAAATAGGGAATGGTTTCAATGCCCTTGTAAAAGTTTTCAATGTTAAACTTTTCATTGGGCGAATGCAGGCTGTCACTGTCTAATCCAAAACCCATAAACACGATCCGGGTACCCAGCTCTTTTTCGAATAAAGCGCAGATGGGAATGCTGCCACCGCCGCGTACCGGAATGGGCTCTTTGCCAAATGTAGCCTGGATGGCTTTTGATGCGGCCTGATATGCTTTTGAATCGATCGGGGTCATATATGGTTCGCCGCCATGATGTTCTTCCACTTTTACTGTAACCCCTGCCGGTGCAATGCTGCGAAAATATTCAAGCAGTTTTTGGGTGATTTTTTCGGAAGACTGATTTGGTACCAGCCGGGTTGAGATCTTCGCGTATGCTTTGGAGGGAAGAACTGTTTTCGCTCCCTCGCCGGTATAACCGCCCCAGATTCCATTCAGTTCCAGCGTGGGCCTGATTCCCGTCCTTTCATTGGTTGTAAACCCTTTTTCACCCCAGGTTTCCGGAATATTTAAATCCAGGCGATAATCCGCCTCATTGAATGGCGCTTTTGCCATCAGCTTTCGTTCTTCTTCCGTAGCTTCAATTACATCATCATAAAATCCCGGAATGGTTATCCGGTTATTCTCATCATGGCAGGAAGCTATCATCTTTGCCAGCATGGTAATTGGATTGGCAACGGCACCGCCATAGGTTCCGCTGTGCAGATCGCGGTTTGGACCGGTTACTTCTACCTCAATGTAGGAAAGTCCGCGAACGCCGATATCTATGGATGGGTTTTCAAGACTGATCATTGACGTATCACTGATCAGAATTACATCTGCCTTTAGCAGATCTTTATGTGCTGTTACAAATTTGGCCAGATTGGGCGAGCCGACTTCTTCCTCTCCTTCAATAATAAATTTGATATTGGTAACCAGCGAATTTGTTTTGACCATGGTTTCAAGTGCCTTCACATGCATGTAAAACTGCCCTTTATCATCACAGGCGCCGCGCGCATAAATCTTACCATCAACAATTGTTGGCTCAAAGGGGCCGCTTTTCCAAAGCTCCAGCGGATCGGCTGGCTGAACATCATAATGGCCATATACCAGTACGGTTGGCTTTGAAGGATCTACCATTTTTTCGCCATAAACAATGGGATGGCCTTCGGTTTGAAAGATTTCCACTTTATCGGCACCCGCTTCCAGCAGCCGGGCTTTAACTTCTTCCGCACAGCGCACCATGTCTGCTTTGTTTTCAGAACGGGCACTTACTGATGGAATTCGCAGTAAACTTAAAAGCTCATCCAAAAAACGGTCTTTATTTTTTTCCTGGTATTCTTTCCATTCATTCATAAATCAATTTTTAAATCACGAAGATACGTTTCAATAGAGATTGGGAATAATTGCGCGCCTGCCCAGGGTTCAGCCCTGATTTTTTTCATCCGGTAAACGATGCTTCCTGTCGGACAAAAGGTTTTCAAGTGTCCATTCTACCTTTTCCTGAAAAACATGCTGGCGTACAGGGCAATTTTCTTTATTACAAATGTTGCACTGATAATACAGACATCCGTCTGAATGTACAAAAAACTCGACGGAGTTTCCAAGCTGTTTACGGATAAGACTGGTCAGTTCGTCAATTTCCGCATGCGCTTCGTTCACGTTAAAGTACCAGGGCACGGTCAGATGGCAATCGATGTGCAGTCGGCCCCCATACTTAATGGCGCGAAGATTATGCAGATCTACCCAGTTGTTACGCCGGTTTCCGTTCAGCACTTCAACCACCGAATTCAGCAGGATCAGATCGGCCTCATCCATAATACCTGCAATGGAGCGGCGAATGATTTTATAACCGGTATAGATCAAAATGAATGCAAAAAGAATCGCCACAGCAGAGTCAAGCCAGACAAGACCGGTAAGATAAATTAACACCAGGCCAACGATGATTCCGATGGTGGTCCAGGTATCGGATTTGAGGTGCATGCCGCTTGCAATCAGGGCCAGCGAATTGTTCTTTTTACCGTAACGAACCGCTATAAATCCCAGCACATAGTTGGCAACCGCCGTTATGGAAATCAGTAAGATCCCAAAATCCAGTTTTTGTACAGGAACAGGATTAATCAAAGTAAATACGGCTTTGTAAATTACAATGGCTCCTGCCACCGCAATCAAAGTGCCTTCAACCGCTGCCGATAAAAATTCGGCTTTTCCATGGCCATAGGGATGGTTTTCATCTTTTGGTTTCGCGGCGATATAGATGCTGAAAAAACCGATCAGGCCGGCCGCAATATTAACCGTGCTTTCCAACGCATCGGTAAGAATGGCTACCGATCCGGTATAGAGATAGGCGACAAGCTTAACAGAAAAAAGAATAACTGCAAAAGCAATTACCCATTTCTGAACCCGTAAATTTTCCCTGCCTGAATCCAAATCAATTATAGTTTTGTCAGCATTCAAAATAAGAAGGCAGCCCTCGGATCAGGGACTTATACATTCATATCCAGATCGGTTACTTCGGATTTGGCAACCGGCTCCGGCTTTGCTTTTTCCTTTATAATTTCGGCTTTTACCAGTCGCAGTTTAACCGCGCGATAAGAACGGAAATAAAATTCCTTGTTAAAGAGTTGCGAATCATGCATGGCCTTGTATATGAGAAAAAGACCGATAGGGACAAGGATCATGGTGGCCAGCCACATTCCGGCCACGGGCTGCAGTACGTCTTCGCGAACGAATTTTTTACCAAAATTATTCAGCAGGAAAAAGATAACGAAAAAGATGACCGCAAAAACAACCGGGGTTCCGATTCCGCCTTTACGCACAATAGAGCCCAGGGGTGCGCCAATGAGGAAAAGTACAAGTACGGCTATAGACATGGTGTATTTCTGATGCCATTCGATCAGGTGTAACCGAAGTTCTTTCCGTTGGTTTTCATAATCGGAAGAAGCGATTTCCAGCGAGGTGCGCAGCGAATTGGAATAGGAGATCGACTGATCCATTACGTTTCGGCGGGCACTGTCGGGAATTATTTCGTCGAAGGTTTTTATTTTAGCGGGCGGAATTTTAACATGCTGCCAGCCACTGTCGAGATATTTTACAAAGTCGAGGTAGATCTGCATTTCATTTTTAGTGCGCTGTTCATAGGATTGCTGTTTCTTTTCGAGCGAATCAATCACTATGGAAAGCTGCCTTACGCTCAGCATTTCATAGCGGTCCTTGTATGTGCTGTCGGCCGTCAGGTTCAGTTGGAGCGAACTAAGGTCAAGCACTTTTTTATATTCCTTAAAACCCAGCCGGAAAAATTCTGAATCGGTGCTGGCTCTTTTACCTCTTTCTTCATAGCGCCATCCGTCGCGAAGGGTAAATTCCAGAAACCTTTTATCGTCTGAAATCCGCATGATACCTCTTTCTGCTGCAATGATATTATCCTGAAGCCCGGCCGACGTTTCATAAATGATTACATCGATCAGAGTGGAATCGTCTTTCAGTTTCTGGCCTACTTTAATGGCATAACCCGGTATGGTGGTATAAAAAACTCCTTCTTTCAGATCGAAAGCCGGTTTTTTATTAACGATATCTGTATGCAGGGTTCGCATCTTCAGATTCGCGACTGGTATAACATGGTTATTAAACAGGAATGCAAGGGCGGATAGAAGAATTGAAGTGATCAACAGCGGACGCATAAATCGCAGGAGTCCGATCCCCGCTGATTTGATCGCTACCAGTTCAAATGTTTCGCCCAGGTTGCCAAAGGTCATAATGGAAGAAAGCAGGATTGCCAGAGGAAGCGCCAGCGGCACAAGGGTGGCGCTGAGGTAAGTGATAAGCCGGATTACAATGGGGCCGTCAATTCCTTTCCCTACAAAATCGTCGATCCATAACCAGAAAAACTGAAGGATCAGCACAAAAAGCGTGATGAAAAAAGTAGCTATGAAAGGTCCTATAAAGGATCGCAGTATCAGTATATCCAGCTTTTTAATCACATTCTTGAGCTTGATGGTGGTGCTTACTATCTTTAATGTATGAGCGGGGCAAAAATACAGCTTTCAGCAGAGGAATTATTGCTAGTGCAGAATGCGGAAGTTCTTTTAACAAAGAACCGGATTATCGGAAAGGTATATGATCTTTTTGGAGTGCTGGCCGATCACTACCGGGCAGGGGCGGCCGAAGCCGGCGTTTTCGACGAAGCCGTGCTTAGAAATTCGCCCAAGATTTCAAGAGGTGAAAATTACAAAGGTTTGCCCTGGGTCATGCTCGACTACCCGCGATATTTCAGTCGCACCGATATTTGTGGAATCCGAACCATGTTCTGGTGGGGAAACGGGTTTAGCATTACCCTTCATTTGAAAGGATACTATCAGCAGTTTTATGCCGGCCTTTTAGCGAGCCGGCTGGATCAATGGAAAGAGCATTTTCTGATCAGCGTGGGAACGGAAGAATGGCAGCATGATGCTGCCGGAGAAAACCTGATTCCCCTCTCAGACCTGAGCCGCGAAATGGTGCAGGATAAGTTTATAAAGGAACCCTTTATAAAAATCTATTGCAGAATGTCCTTAAGTGAATGGAATAAGGCGGAACAGCAGCTCAGGGCTATGTTCGATACCATTTTGTCGATATTAAAAGATTAGTTTCCGAGGCGGTGAAAAAGATCCTTAACCTGTGAATCCCATAGCTGGCTCTGATCTTTCACTTCCCCTTTTTCAGCAAAATCCTTTACAACCAGAATGGTCTGATTGGTTACTTCGGATTTTTCAATTTTGAATTCAAAATATTCTTCTTTGGGAGCATGCATCCAGTGAAAGCGGATATATTTCTCATGTTCTTTTTCGATCACTTCCGCTTTATCGGTAGATCCATTCCAGGAAAAACTGAAAACATTGTCTCTTTCATCAACTTTATCAGCGAACCATTCTTGCAAACCAGCAGATGTACTCAAATATTCATACAAAATGGCGGGGGAACACCTCACCGGAAATTCTATTGAAAAAAGCTGTTTTTTGCTCATCTACCCTTTATTGATCGTTTTGAAGCCTAATTGTGCAATAATAGAAAAATAATGCATCCCTTAAAATTATTTCGTGTTTTTAATTGTTAAAGGTTTAAAACGCTGAAAATTAACGATTAAGGATAACTCTTTTGATTACAGGGGGTTACAGATAATTTTTTTGGCACCTATATCCTATTTTGTTAAATTGCTTATAGTGATAAAAACGAGCCCTGCTTCCGGTTCGATATACCAAACCCGAAGTTTATACGTTTTTGCACTGACCCTAATACCAAATAAACCTTTAACCCCTAAACCCTTGCCTATGAGTATGCGTCAACTCAAGATCACGAAGAGTATTACTAATCGTGAGTCTCAGAGCCTTGAAAAGTATCTCCAGGAAATTGGCAAAGTCGAACTGATATCCCCCGAAGAGGAAGTTCGGCTTGCCAGGCGAATTAAGCTGGGCGATCAGTTCGCCCTGGACAAACTTACCAAAGCCAATTTACGGTTTGTTGTTTCGGTAGCGAAGCAGTATCAGAACCAGGGTCTTTCATTGCCCGACCTCATTAATGAGGGGAATCTGGGCCTGATTAAGGCTGCGCAACGCTTTGATGAAACCCGCGGCTTTAAGTTCATTTCGTATGCCGTTTGGTGGATCCGCCAAAGTATTTTGCAGGCTCTTGCCGAACAATCGCGAATCGTTCGGTTGCCATTAAACAAAGTGGGATTGACAAACCGGATCCAGAAAGCATTTTCACAACTGGAACAGGAATTTGAACGGGAGCCATCCCCGGAAGAACTGGCCGAACTGCTTGATCTGGAAACAGAAGAAGTGTCTGCCAGCCTGGGTATCGGTGCCCGTCACATTAGTATGGACACACCGCTTTCGGAAGGGGAAGACAATACGCTGGTAGACGTTATGGAAAACCCGAATGCCGAAAGGGCGGAAACTAATATCGAGTACAAAGAATCACTGAAACAGGAAATCGATCGGTCATTACGAATGCTGACCGAACGCCAGAAAGAAGTGATCTGCTTTTTCTTCGGAATTGGTTACGACCACCCAATGAGCCTGGAAGATATTGGTGACAAGTTCAATCTGACCCGGGAAAGAGTACGTCAGATCAAAGACAAAGCGATCACCAAGTTGCGCACCAATTCCCGGTCGAGGGAGTTGAAAGGCTACCTGGGTGTGTAATGGCGGTTTTTAAATAACGGAAACTGGTTGTTAGCGGACTGTAAATTTAAAAATCAGCAAAAATTTACACCGTTTAAACAATTAACTTTGTAAACCTTTAAGGTGAACATAACGTAAAGTATGTTCACCTTTTCTTTTTAGGGAATAAACAGCAAAACACATGTTTGAAAATTTAACCGACCGGCTCGAAGGGGCCTTTAAGCAGTTAAAAGGCGAAGGAAGAATTACAGAACTTAATATCGCGGCCACCGTGAAGGAAATCCGCCGCGCCCTGGTGGATGCCGACGTAAACTATAAGATTGCCAAGGAATTTACAGACAAGGTAAAAGACAAGGCTCTTGGCGAAAAAGTAATTAATGCCGTTAGTCCCAGTCAGTTAATTGTAAAAATTGTAAAAGACGAGCTGGCCGAACTGATGGGTGGCAGCGAAAGCCTTTTTCAAACAAAAGGAAATCCGGCCGTAATTCTGGTAGCTGGTCTGCAGGGCTCGGGTAAAACCACGTTTAGCGCCAAGCTCGCGCATTTTTTGCGGTTCAAGAAAGGCCTTTCACCCATGCTGGTTGCGGCGGATATCTATCGTCCGGCGGCGATCGACCAGTTAAAGGTATTGGGCGATCAGATAAATGTGGAGGTGTATAGTGAGCCGGAAAACAAGGATGCGGTAGCTATCGCCCGCAATGCCGTGCAGGCGGCAAAATCAAAAAACCGCAACATTGTTATTATTGATACGGCGGGCCGACTGGCTGTGGATGAGGTAATGATGACCGAGGTTGCCAATATTAAGGGGGCCGTAAATCCCACTGAAATCCTTTTTGTGGTGGATTCCATGACCGGTCAGGATGCCGTTAATAC
>JAEZAY010000149.1 GCA_023427575.1 Bacteroidota bacterium
ATTCGATTAAAGACAGTTTTCAGTTCAACATGGAAATCAGTCTTTTTCAAACCGGCGAAGACCTCGATGCATCCATCGAATTTTTGATCAGCCTGGGAGGCGATGGTACTTTACTTGATACCGTAACATATGTTACGAATAAAAACATTCCCGTATTAGGAATCAATTTCGGCAGGCTTGGTTTCCTGGCCAGTGTGGGCAGGGAAGAGGTTCCTGTTGCCGTACAATCGTTGAGCAGCGGCACTTATGTGATTGATAAACGCTCTTTGATCCATCTTGATGCCAGCCTTCCATTATTCAATGGCATGCCATTTGGTTTGAATGAATTCGCTATCCATAAAACCGATACATCGCCCATGGTAAAGATTCATACTTATCTGAACGGAGAGTTTCTGAATACATATTGGGCCGATGGTTTGATAGTGGCAACGCCAACAGGTTCTACCGGTTATTCATTGAGCTGTAACGGGCCCATTGTTTTTCCCGAGTCGGGCAGTTTTGTGATAACTCCGGTATCGCCTCATAATCTGAACGTGCGGCCGATAGTGGTACCGGATAACAATATTATCTCTTTTGAAGTGGAGGGGAGGGCAGATAATTTTATCTGCACGCTCGACTCAAGAAAGGAACTGGTGGATAAGAAAACCATGCTGGCGGTACGAAGAGAATCATTTGCAATCAACCTGCTGCGGTTGAATGAAAGTAATTTTCTTCAAACCTTGCGTAACAAATTAAATTGGGGGCTCGACACCAGAAATTAACGTTTCTGTTGGAAGAAAAATGGAACGGATTCCGTTACCCCAGATCACTTAATACCTATATTGCATTTATATGAAGTATACCTTTTCCGCCCTGTTGCTGGCTTTCCTCCTCACAGGATTGAACCGCGCATCTGCCCAATATGAAAGTGTTGTAATGGAAGGAGAGATTGGCTTTTCCCTGGGCGCCGGGCATTACTTCGGTGATCTGAACACCAATGCGAGGCTAAATCGTCCGAAGCTGGCCGCCGGGGTGTTTTTCAGAAAACAGTTTGGTAATTATATCGGGGTAAGGGTCGCCGCAAACTATGCCCGTGTTGGCTATTCCGATATTTATAATACAGATAATGATTATCAGCGCCGGCGGAATCTAAGTTTTAACAGCAATATTTTTGAACTGGCCCTGCAGGGCGATTTCAACTTTTTCAAATTTGTTCCCGGCGACCCCGCTCATCGTTTCACGCCCTATGTTACGCTGGGAGCCGGAATTTTCAGCTATGACCCTTATGCATACCTGAACGATCAGAAGATATTTTTACGGCCCCTGGGTACTGAAGGCCAGGGCAATGCCGACTATCCCGATCGCAAACCTTATAGCACCATGGCCATTGCCATTCCTTTTGGCGTGGGTGTAAAATATGCTCTGAACGACCGGATGAATCTGGGCTTTGAAATTCTGCACCGGTTCACAAATACCGATTACCTCGACGATGTTAGCAAAACCTATGTGGGCGCTAACCGCTTTCCTTCCGATGCGGGAAATCCTTCCAATGCCCTGCTGCTGCAGGACCGCTCCTATGAGACAGGGGAAATTATTGGAATCGAGGGTCGCCAGAGAGGATATTCAGGTCAGAAAGACCAGTGGGTAACTGCCGTAGTTACCCTATCGTTTAACCTTACTTCCTATCGCTGCCCCACCGCGGATTAGTATGCCGATTATAAATGCCTCATTTTCAGGTTTCGATTCGCCGCAAAGGCTCATCAATCCAGCATTACAGCAAATAATGAGGAGGTTTCAAATTTTTGTACCTTTGTGCCCCAGAAAAAATTGAGGTATGTCGAGTTTGAAGGATAATATTGATTTCCAGCGTCTCCCCCGACATATTGCCATTATCATGGATGGCAATGGGCGATGGGCCAGGGAAAAAGGCCAGGATCGCCTCTATGGCCATTTTCATGGCGTGGAGAGCGTGCGGGATATAGTGGAAGGCTGCGCGGAAATCGGGATCGAATACCTTACGCTATATGCTTTTTCAACCGAAAACTGGGACCGCCCCGAATACGAGGTCAGTGGGCTGATGGAGTTGCTGGTGGAAACGATCCGGAAAGAAACCGAAACGCTGAATAAAAACAATATCAAGCTGCATGTGATCGGTGATATGTCCATGCTCCCTGAATATGCCCGGAACGAACTGAAAGAGTCATTGGAGATGACCGAAAAAAATACGGGGCTTAACCTGATCATGGCGCTGAGTTACAGCAGTCGCTGGGAACTGGTACAGGCCGTTCAGCAAATCGCCAGCGATGTAAAGGCGGGTGAAATTCAGCCGGAAAATATTACTCAGGATACTTTGCAGAAATACCTTTGCACGAGTAAATTTCCCGATCCGGAACTGATGGTACGTACCAGCGGCGAATACCGGATCAGCAATTTTCTTCTTTATCAGCTGGCTTATGCCGAATTGTATTTCACAAATGTTCGCTGGCCCGACTTCCGGAAATAAAATTTATACGAAGCCATTATTGATTATCAGAAGCGAGAAAGGCGCTTTGGAAAAACCAGCGACCAGATCAGCCAGGAGGTCACCATTACCGAATCATGAACTCAAATTCATACTGCTGCCGGTTTTCCGCTGCAATCAGTTTAACAAATAGTTTTAATAAATCCCGTTAATTTGCTCCACATTAAAAAAACCGGAATGCTGCGTACGCTTTATGCCAGTATGTTTTTACTGGCTTTTCTTGTTTTCTCTCAGTCGGTTGTCCGTGCACAGGAAGTTTCTGATACCATTCCGGATTCCATAGATCCCGAGCTGCTGGAGCTTGTAAATGCCCGTAATCCCCGCGAATACACTATCGGCGGCATCACCATATCCGGTACAAAATTTCTCGATCAGCAGTTATTACTGTCCATTTCCGGAATAAGCGTGGGTGATAAGGTTGTTATTCCCGGCGGCGATATTTTCAGCAAGGCTATTACAAATCTCTGGAAGCAGAACCTTTTTGCCAATGTGCAGATATATTATACAAAGATCGAAGGCTCCAATGTTTTTATCGAGATCAATGTAACTGAACGGCCCCGCCTTTCCAAGTTTGAATTGCGGGGTGTGAAAAAAGCCGATCAGGATGAGCTGAAAGGAAAGGTAGGCCTGGTGCCCGGCCGCGTGGTAACGGAAAACGTTAAACGAAACGCGGTGGAGGCCATCGACAAATACTTTACGGAAAAAGGATTTCCGCGTTCTACTGCTACAATAACTGAAGTAAAAGAACCTTCACTTGCCAATTCGGTTAATCTGATTTTCGATATTGATAAAGGAAAAAAGGTTCGGGTCAATGAGGTGAATATTTACGGGAACGAAAATGTGAGTGAGCTGAAGTTGAAGAAACAGTTGAAAGGAACGAAGGAAATGACCAAAATCACTCTTTATCCCGATACTACTCAAAGTCCGTATGGTGTTAACGAAACCACCAGCTTCCGCGATTATCTGGGCGATCTGGGCTTTCTATCGTTTACAAAAACCCGGGAGTTTCTGGATCCATATTTCCGGTTCAAACTTTTCAGCTCCGCTAAATTTAATGAGTCAAAATACGAGGAAGACAAATTAAAGATCCTTGAATATTATAACTCCCTCGGATTTCGGGATGCTGCCATTGAAAAAGATACCCAGTATCTGAATGCAAAAGGCAACATGAATATTGATTTAAAAGTGAATGAGGGCAGGCGGTATTATTTCGGAAATATTGAATGGAGAGGGAATACAAAATATTCCGATTCCATTTTATCACTGATCCTTGGAATTCAGAAGGGAGATATTTATAATCTGGAAACGCTGAATCAAAAACTCGGCAAGCAGCTTACCCAGGAAGGTGGTGATATTACCGGCCTTTACCAGGATGACGGCTACCTGTTCTTTCAGCTTCAACCGGTGGAAACAGCGGTTTATAACGATACCATCGATTTTGAAATCCGCATAGTGGAAGGTCCGCAGGCTACCATAAAAAACATTACCATTGCCGGTAATGAAAAAACCAAGGAGCATGTGATCCGCCGCGAGATCAGAACCCTGCCCGGTGAAAAATTCAGCCGCAGCGACCTGATCCGTTCTCAGCGTGAAATTTCACAGCTAAATTATTTTAACCAGGAAAAAATCGGGATCAACCCGGTTCCAAATCCTGATGACGGTACCGTGGATATTCAATATACCCTGGAAGAAAAATCTTCCGATCAGCTGGAGCTTTCTGCCGGTTGGGGTGGGGGAATCGGTCTCACCGGAACGCTGGGAGTATCTTTTAATAATTTCAGCATCAACAATATTTTTAATAAGAAATCATGGGATCCGCTGCCTACCGGCGATGGTCAAAAGCTGAGTGTAAGGATCCAGTCGAATGGACGTGCATTTCAGTCGTATAACTTCTCATTTACCGAACCCTGGCTTGGAGGTAAAAAAAGAAACTCACTCACCCTTTCATTGTATAAAAGTGTTTTCCGTACCGGTGGAATCGACAATACCGGTAGATATTTCTTCAGCGATACAAACCAGTTGAAAAATTTTGGGGCCTCAGTGGCTCTGGGTAAACAGCTGAAATGGCCGGATGATTATTTTACCCTGGTATATTCACTGAACTATACTCAGTATAAGCTGAACAACTATCCGCTGTTCACGCAGGATTTCCGGAATGGAACTTCCAATAATATGAACCTGAAGATCGCGCTGAGCCGTAGTTCGGCCGGTCCCAACCCGATTTTCCCTACCGGAGGATCAAACTTTATGCTGAGCGGTCAGTTTACACCGCCATATTCTTTGTTCAATAAAAATATCACCAGCGCCGACAGTTACAAACTGCCCGAGTTTCATAAATGGCGTTTTAACGCAGAATGGTTTATTCCAATCGGGAAGGCGATGGGCGAGGATAAGAGCCGGCAGTTTGTGTTAAAGGCGGCCGCTAAGTATGGCTTTATGGGAAGATATAATAATGAGCTTCCATTTTCGCCATTTGAACGTTTCCAGGTGGGTGATGCCGGTTTGGCAAATGGTAACTTTATACTTGGATATGATATCATCGCGCACAGAGGTTATCCGGTATATGAAAATTCAAACCCGAAAGTGAACCCCGACCAGCAGAATGCGCGTCAGTTTTTCACCATCTTTAATAAGTATACCCTCGAGCTCAGGTATCCATTCACCACCAATCCAAGCTCCACCATTTATGGTACAGCATGGTTTGAAGCTGCCAATGGCTGGTTCGATTACAAAAGTTATAATCCTTTCCGCCTGAGAAGAAGCGCCGGTGTGGGCATGAGGTTCTTCCTGCCCATGTTTGGATTGCTGGGCTTCGACTATGGCGTTGGATTCGATCGGCTTACCCCTGGTAC
Source organism: Bacteroidota bacterium (assembly GCA_023427575.1). Taxonomy (GTDB): domain Bacteria; phylum Bacteroidota; class Bacteroidia; order Chitinophagales; family Chitinophagaceae; genus Flavitalea. The sequence continues at coordinate 5,353 of JAEZAY010000149.1, forward strand.
AGGTCTTAAAGACGCATCCCGTTTCACCTTTATGTTAGGATTTGAACCAGAATAAACTTTCCGGCTATTTGTCATTCCAATAAAAAAATTCAACATGAAAAAAATAGTTCTGTTTGTATTCCTGCTGACCGCGTATGTTTCCGCATCCTATGCACAGCGTTATGCAGTGGTGGACACAAAATTTATTCTTGACCGGATCCCGGAATATAAAGAAGCGCAGGCGAAACTGGATCAGTCGAGCGCGGAATGGCAAAAGGAAATTGATGAAAAACAGGTGGCACTTGACAGGATGTATAAAAATTACGAAGCGGAACAGGTGCTGTTAAGCGATGAATTGAAGAAAAAAAGGGAGGATGAGTTATTTATCAGGGAAAAAGAAGTGCGCGATCTGCAACGGAAACGTTTTGGCTTTGAGGGAGATCTGTTTAAACGCCGCCAGGAACTGGTTAAACCCATACAGGACCGCGTGTACAACGCCATTCAAAAAATTGCAGCCAATCGCCAATACGACTTTATTTTGGATAAAAGTGAAGGAATTACTGTTATCTTTGCCGACCCAAAATTGGACAGGAGTGAAGACGTGCTTCGGGAAATGGGTGTTAAATAAATGTAAAAGGAAATAAACAAACCAACGATATTCACTTAATTTTCAACTTAACAATAACATCCATTACACGGCAGTAATAAAGAGAATCCGTGACTCTAAACATCAAAAACAAATAAATGAAAAAGTTTTTTACAGTAGTGGCGCTTTTCGCCGGACTTATGGCTGCCACTAGCCAGGCTAATGCTCAGGGAAAAATTGGTTATATCAGTACTGAAGAACTGATCAGTGTAATGCCCGAAACCCAGAAAGCGGATTCAAACCTTCAGCAGTTCAGAAACGCGTTGATTCAAAATGCGCAGGATAAAGAAACTTCTTTAACTGCCGCTATTGAAAAGTTTAATAAAGACTCTGCAACCATGAGCGCCGCGGTGAAGGATGTGAAAAGAGGTGAGCTTCAAAAAATGCTGCAGGAGTTAAGCTCTGAAGAGCAAAGAATCCAGCAACAACTTCAGCAAAGACAGCAGGAACTGATCGGGCCCATCAATAAAAAAGCTTTTGATGCTATTCAGGCGGTAGCCAAAGAAAGCGGTTACGCATATATTATTGAAAAAAATGCGTTGCTGGTGGCACCTCCGGGTGATGATGTATTGGCACTGGTTGCTAAAAAGCTTAATATCAAGTTGCCAACTGCTGCTGCAAATAATGCAAGGCCTGCCACAGGCGCTCCGGCACCCAAAAACTAGTTGATATAACAATCTCATATAACCGCCCGCTACCGGGCGGTTTTTTTATGTGGTAACAGCCAATTCGTCGTACACCTCGTTTACCTGCATTCATCAAAAAGCTTCCACTCCAACATTACTGCCTTAGCCGGCCATCCTGTACATTTGTATATGCAATTGCAACCCATTGGAATCTTTGATTCCGGATTTGGTGGATTAACCGTACTGAAATCAATTGTTCAGCAATTGCGCGAATACGACTTTATCTATCTTGGTGATAATGCCAGGGCTCCGTACGGAACGCGATCCTTCGATACTGTTCACCGATATACGCTGGAAGCAGTTGAATGGTTTTTAAGGATGAATTGCCCCCTGGTCATTCTCGCCTGCAATACCGCCTCTGCAAAGGCTTTGAGAACAATTCAGCAGAAAGATCTGCCGGAATCAGAATTCAGGAATCGAAAAGTGCTGGGTGTTATTCGCCCCACTACCGAATTAATTGGCCGATTTTCCAAAACCGGATCTGTTGGAGTGCTGGCAACGCCGGGAACGGTTCAGTCTGAATCTTATCCCATCGAGATTGCACGGTTTTTTCCGGATCTGAAGGTTTACCAGGAGGCTTGCCCGATCTGGGTTCCACTTATTGAAAATGGCGAGATGGAGAATGCGGGGGCCGACTTTTTTATAAAAAAGCATCTCCGCGCCCTGTTTGAAAAATCCCCGGATATAGATACTGTTTTGCTGGGATGCACACATTATCCATTAATGATGGAAGGCATCCGCCGGCATCTGCCGGATCATGTTCAAATTCTGGCCCAGGGCGAAATAGTGGCCTCCAGTCTTAAAGATTATCTGAGCCGCCATCCGGAGATCGATGATCTTTGCACCAGAAATGGAGAGAGATATTTTTACACTACCGACTCAATCACAGAATTTGATAAAAAAGCGGCTTTGTTTTATGGAACAGCCATAAGCAGCAAAAAAGCCATCCTGGGATAGTTTAAAAGTTCCTGAAAAACAGCAGCAACCAGTCTTTTTCAGGAAATATTCATTTTTTTTATGGAGCTCCGGAAAGATTTCTTTAGCTTTGCACTCCCTTTCACAACACTAACAGGGATGGTGCCCTGGTGTATATGGAATCACCTGTTTCTCCACAGGTAATGAAACAAGGGTAATAACATATAAAAAGGCAAAAAATGAAACGTACATTCCAACCACATAACCGTCGTCGTAAATCCGTTCATGGTTTCCGTAAACGTATGGAATCCGCAAACGGCCGTGCAGTACTGGCAGCCCGCCGCAGAAAGGGCCGTAAAAAGCTTACGGTTTCAGATGAAAGCAAGCTGAAATATGCGATCCGGTTTTGTGATTAAATTATACCGATTAGCCCCTTTTTGGGGCTAATTTTGTTTCTAAAACTACCCGTATCAAACCAAATAGCCTATCTGCCTCGGAAAGACTAAAGAGCCGCAAACTCATCGAACAGGTTTTTGGCGATGGAAAGGCCATTGTGGTTCAGCCTTTCCGGATGGGTTATAAATTGAGCTCCGGTACAGCAGGCGTTCAGGCGGGCTTTACCGTCAGCACCCGGAATTTTAAAAAGGCCGTTGATCGGAACCGGATTAAAAGGCTGATGCGCGAAGCCTACCGAAAGCAAAAATCCGGGCTGGTAAATCTCAGCGTTGAAAAAAACATTTCCCTGGCCATATTTTTTATATATACGGGCAGGGAACTGCCGGATCTGGCAATGGTAACAGAAAAACTGGCTGCAATAATTGATAAGTTAATGTCCCGGATTGATGAAAAAACTTTTAGAAATACTTAGCTGGCCCTTTATTGCATTGATCAGGATCTATCAATGGGGAATTTCGCCCTGGCTGGGCCCTCAATGCCGCTACACGCCTACCTGTTCATCCTATTCATTGCAGGCTTTTAAAAAATACGGCGTATTTAAAGGATTTTGGCTTACCATACGCCGCATTTCCAGATGCCATCCCTGGGGCGGTCACGGCTATGATCCCGTTCCCTGAATCCCAGGAAAATTCGGTTCACCCATCCCTTTCACTTATTGGTTTTCACTCCGGCAGCAACAAACGCTTATTCTGAAACCGGGGTAGCCATTTTCTGAAGGTTGGCTATAATTTCATACATCTCTTTACTTGTATAAAACTTATAGATTTCATATTCTTTCCCGGCTTCAAAAGTCTGGGGTACAGTTTTGAAAGGACCCACGATGGTCGAGTTCAGATTATTGCTGATCTTTTGCAATGACTGGGGTGGAATATTAAAATTTCGGTTCGCCGCGTTTACATTTGTGCCTTTGATGAGTTGATTAAGGCTGTCGATCCGCTTTACAAGATCATCCTGGGTAATCCGCTGCGGATTGTAATCGGTTCCCGTACGCTGGTAACTTCCAACCAGGGTATCTGTTTTCAAATTCAGCACGTAGATACCATCTTCTTTCACGTCCAGATTCAGATTGCCAGTCGGAAGTATTACTGTTAACAGATCGCCAGTGAGAAATAACTCCTTTTCATTGTGTTTTGTACCCGATCCCAGCGTAACCTGGTTTTCGCCGATTTCAATATTGCCACTTGAAATCACAAGCACCTTTTTGCCGCCACTGCCACAAGCGGCAAACAGGGTCGCAATCATAAGGAGGACAAATAAATTTTTCATTCAGATTATTTATGGGTGAAAAATAAAATCCCGGTACCTGGGTACCGGGACAAATATAAAAAAGGCGATCTATTTAGATGCTGCCTCAAAACGCTCTTCCACTTTTTTCCAGTTCACCGCATTCCAGAATGCAGCCAAATATTCGGGGCGGCGGTTTTGGTATTTTAAATAATAAGCGTGTTCCCAAACGTCCACTCCTAACAAAGGTGTTCCTTTTACTTCAGCCACATCCATCAATGGGTTATCCTGATTGGGAGTCGAACTTATTTCAAGCTTGCCGTCTTTAATAGTTAGCCAGGCCCAACCCGATCCAAATCGGCCTGCTCCTGCAGCGTTTAATTTTTCTTTAAAAGATTCGAATGACTCAAAATGACTGTTGATAGCCTCGGCCAGTTTGCCCGAAGGTGCGCCCCCGGCATTGGGAGCAAGCGTTTCCCAAAAAAAACTGTGGTTCCAGTGTCCGCCACCGTTATTCCGAACTGCCGGACTAATGGATCCGGCGGCAGCAACCAGTTCTTCCAGTGATTTGTTTTCATTGGGTGTACCGGCAATCGCCTTATTCAGATTGTCAACATAGGCCTGGTGATGCTTTCCATGGTGAATTTCCAT
>JAEZAY010000181.1 GCA_023427575.1 Bacteroidota bacterium
AACGGCCGAGGCAATGGCAAAAACATTGATGAATATAACCAGCACCCTGATCTCGGGCCGGTTTAAAAAATGATAGCGCAATGCCTGAATAACCTGTTTTTTGTTATAGCCAAATTGAATTGTCATCTCTATTTAACGCTCTGAATTAACCAATACTAATAATTACCGACATGGATTGATTTTAATGAACGGTATTTTGCCTCGCCTTCACTGGCAAAATAGGATATTATCATTCACAAACAAGCAATACCTGATGGTTTACGCGGGAAAAATCATTTGTAATTCCGGAATTGAACTGAAACCGGCCAGAAATGTATCAGTACCCTTTTCCGTTCGCAGGCATTGGCGCAAGAAAAAAGGCCGCTCTTTCGAGCGACCTTGTTATGTTACTAACCCATACTTGTTCCTGTAATTCTGACTTTTAGCTACAGCCCATACTATTGCCACAGTTCAGGCATTTATAGCAGGTGCCGCTTCTGATGGTAATATGACCGCAGGTATTACAGGCTGGCGCATCACTTTGCATGCTTTTCGCCGCCGCATTTACAGCATCCATTCCAACTCCCTCTTTTTTTGCTACCGGTGCCGGCTTCGATTTGGTTTCAGCTGGTTTTGGAGCCGAAGCTCTTGCCAGGATCCGCACATCGCTCAGCTCGGGCGCTTTTTTATCATATTCAAGTGAGGTTGGAATTTCATCCCAGTCGTCGGTTCCGGTGTTCAAAACCTCTGGCTTGTCCAGCACATGTACCAGATCGGTTCTTCCCAGGTACTCATAGGCCAAAGCGCGGAATATAAAGTCGACAATGGAAGTGGTGCTCTTGATATTCGGATGCTCTACCATTCCGGCCGGTTCAAATCGGGTAAATACAAACTTCTCAACGAATTCTTCGAGCGGAACGCCGTATTGCAGACCAATGGAAATGGAAATGGCGAAGCAGTTGAGCATGCTACGCATGGTAGCGCCTTCTTTGGCCATATCGATAAAGATCTCTCCAACCGTTCCGTCGTTGTATTCACCTGTCCGTAGGAACAGGGCCTGGCCGTTTATTTTTGCTTTTTGAGTAAATCCGCGACGTTTTGCCGGCAATGTTCTCCGCTCTACAATGGTTGCAAGACGGCGTTTCAGTTTCGTATCGGGTGAAGATTGAACTCGTTTCTGCACTTCTTCCAACAGTTCTTCCACAGTGAGTTTACCAAGATCAACTATGTTGGAATCGAGCGTGTCGGAAGCTGGTTCCTCTGCGGTTGCATCCGTTTTTTTCTTTTTATCACTTTTGTTGCTTAGTGGCTGCGAAAGTTTTGAACCGTCGCGGTATAAAGCACAGGCTTTTAACCCCAGTTGCCAGCTTAACAGGTAGGCATCGGCAATCTCCTCCACTTCGGCCTCGTTTGGCAGATTGATGGTTTTGGAAATCGCGCCACTGATGAATGGCTGAGCCGCACCCATCATCCGGATATGACCATGCGCATGGATATAACGCTGACCCTTATTGCCACATTTGTTGGCACAATCAAAAACCGCCAGATGCTCATCTTTCAGATAGGGAGCTCCTTCAACCGTCATTGTTCCGCACACATAATCGTTGGCTTTTTCAATTTCTTCATCGGTAAATCCTAAGGCTTCGAGCAAACTCCATTCAAAATTGAAATATTGCTCGGGTTTGAATCCAAGCCGCTGTAAACACTCTTCACCCAGATTGTACACGTTAAATACAAATCCGATTTCAAAGGCCGACAGTACTGCTTTATCCAATTTCTGGATCTCCTCTGCTATAAATCCTTTTTCGCTTAAGCTTTGATGGTTAATGCCCGGGGCTCCGGCGAAACTGCCGGATCCTACTGCGTATTTTATGATCCCATCTATTTCCTTTTCGTCGTAACCCAGATTTTTCAGGGCTGTAGGAACCGATTGGTTGATGATCTTGAAATATCCGCCGCCGCTCAGTTTTTTAAACTTCACCAGCGCGAAATCAGGCTCCACACCGGTCGTATCACAATCCATCACCAGCCCGATCGTACCCGTTGGGGCAATTACGGTTGATTGCGCATTGCGATAGCCAAATTTCTCACCCAGCTGAACCGCTTCATCCCAGGCCTTGGTAGCCGCCTTTAACAAGTAGTCGGGGCAATACCTTGCCTTGATACCCTGTGGTTTTATTTCCAGGCCTTCATATTCATCTGCATCATAAGCCGCCAGACGATGATTGCGGATCACCCGTAGCATGCTCTCGCGATTTTCTTCATAGCGGGGGAATGGCCCTAAAACTTCAGCCAGTTCCGCAGAAGTTTTATAGGATGTTCCGGTCATGATTGCCGTGATTGCACCTGCAATACCCCGGGCTTCTTCACTGTCGTACGGAATTCCCATCACCATCAGCATGGAAGCGAGGTTAGCATAACCCAGTCCGAGGGTGCGGTAATCATATGAAAGCTGCGCCACTTCTTTGGAAGGGAACTGCGCCATCAGCACCGAAATTTCCAGAACGGTGGTCCACAAACGACAGGTATAAGCAAAGCCTTCCACGTCGAAGCTATTATCCGATTCATCGTAAAACCTCCTCAGGTTGACCGATGCAAGGTTACAGGCGGTGTTATCGAGGAACATGTATTCACTGCAGGGATTGGATGCCCGGATAGGTCCGCCGGCAGGACAGGTATGCCATTCGTTAATGGTAGTATCGTATTGGGTTCCGGGATCTGCACATCTCCAGGCTGCATAGGCAATCTGGTTCCAGATCTCGGTTGAGGGAACCCGTTTCATTACTTTCCCATCGGTCCTGGCCTTCTATTCCCAATCTTCACCTCTTTCCAGTTTATGAAAAAAATCGTTGGGAATCCGTACTGAGTTATTTGAATTTTGACCAGATACGGTACGGTATGCATCGCCTTCGTAGTCATTGGAGTACCCGGCGTTTATCAATGCGGCAACTTTCTTTTCCTCCTCCATTTTCCAGTTGATAAAACCAAGAATTTCAGGATGATCCAGATCCAGACAAACCATTTTTGCCGCTCTACGGGTAGTTCCGCCACTTTTAATGGCACCGGCCGCCCGATCGCCAATTTTCAGGAAACTCATCAGGCCGCTGGAGGTTCCGCCGCCGCTCAGTTTTTCCCCTTCGCCGCGGATATTGGAAAAATTGGTTCCCACGCCGGAACCATATTTGAAAATTCTGGCTTCGCGAACCCAGAGATCCATAATCCCGCCATCATTCACCAGGTCGTCTTCCACACTGAGAATAAAGCAGGCATGAGGCTGGGGGCGTTCGTAGGCAGATGTTGATTTTTTCAACTGCCCGTCAGCTGCATCCACATAATAATGGCCCTGCGGTTTGCCTTTAATGCCATAGCTCTCATATAATCCGGTATTAAACCATTGAGGACTGTTTGGAACGCAGGCCTGGTTCAGAATCCCGTAAACCAGCTCCTGGTAAAAAATTTCCGCATCAGCGGCACTGGCGAAATAGCCATTCCGTTCACCCCAAACTTTCCAGCAGTTTGCCATCCGGTGTGCCACCTGCTTCACTGAAGACTCTCTGCCGGTACTTCCATCTGGTTGCGGCACGCCCGCTTTCCGGAAATATTTCTGAGCCAGGATATCGGTTGCAATCTGACTCCACTGCCTCGGCACTTCCACATTGTTCATTTCAAATACCACTTCCCCGCTCGGATTACGGATCACCGAGGTACGGTAATCGTATTCGAACTGGTCGAATACATTTACATTTTCCTTTGTAAAGCGGCGTTCGAAGCGCAAGCCTTTATTTGATTGCTTTTTTGTGTTTCCCATAATCCTGAATTTAAGACGAAAAAAATTGATGTTGAAGAACCCGGATTTCCCCTAAGCGGCCAACGAAAATATCCTGATGTCGCTAATTTAAGTGGATTCAAATATGCACAGGGTGTGGAAAAAGGATCGACAGAATATCAAAGTTCTGATCGGTACTGCAT
>JAEZAY010000267.1 GCA_023427575.1 Bacteroidota bacterium
CCGATGGAAAAAATGTACCGTGATCTTGTTTTCAATCAGGCTGCGCAAATAACCCTTATGAAACATCCGTGAGGGGATGATCGATCCATTTATATCGGGCCAGGTTGGGGCAGCCAGAGCGGCTTTATGACCCGCCATCAGGGCTCCAAAAATAAACTGGATCATGACCAGCACGATCATGGTGCTGGTGAAATTTCGTAGTGGGCGGTGCTGTATCCGTTCCTGTTCGGGAATACTAAGCTTTAATGAAAACCAGTATGCATAGGCAATCAGGATGAGGGCAAAAATAAAATGCAGGGCCAGGCGGGTCGGTTTAACGTAAGTAGCATCTCCTGTAAGCCCGCTTACCACCATTATCCACCCAATCAATCCCTGGAATGCACCCAAAAAGAACAGGATCAGTAAGGGGAGCTGCATTTCTTTTTTTAGCTGTTTTCTGGCTATCAGGTACACAAAACCCACAATGAAAACCACCCCGATCATTCGGGCCCAAAAACGGTGCAGCCATTCCCAGAAAAAAATAAATTTAAAATCGGAAAGCGTAAAGCCTGTATTAAGAATCTGATATTGAGGCGTTAACTGGTATTTTTGAAATTCTTCCCGCCATTCGTTTTCCGAAAGCGGGGGTAAGGTGCCGGTAACAACATTCCATTCCGTGATGGACAATCCGGATCCGGTGAGCCGGGTAACCCCTCCAAGGATCACCTGAACAAGCAACATAAAAACTCCTATATAGATCCAGATTGCAACGGCACGTGAAGAAAAACGCGAGACTGACATGGCCGCAAAATTAGCCAATTCCTCTATTCAGTTTCATCGGTTGCCTTTTTCCATAAGTTAGCGAACGCCAAATCCATTCAAAAGGTCCAAATCTGAAATAGCGCAGCCATAAAACCGAAAATATGATCTGGAATATCCAGATTCCGGCCACAATAAAGTAAAGCTGATAGAACCTGATTCTGTCATAGTAGCCCATTCCATAACCGTAAAAAATCAGCGTACATATAATTGATTGCATCAGGTAATTGGTAAAAGCCATCTGGCCAACAGCTCCTACCGACTGCATAAGCCGGCGAAAAGCGCCCGAGCGGATAATCAGCATAATCGCACTGGCATGCCCAACCGAAATTAATAAACGTTTCAGATCGTATAGTACGGTAACGGGAATCCGGTACGAATCAACAAAATTCCCGAAATGGTTCATCGCTGCCGGATAGCTTTGAAAAATATAGTAGGAAACCGGAATTCCGATTCCATACCCCGCCAGCAGGCAGATAAAATATGTGGATCTTCGCAACGTGTTTGAAAAAAATCCAAGCCGGAATAATCCCATTCCAATCAGCATCATCCCCAGTACATCCCAGATTCCATGATACATTCCCCAGATCTCTGCATTCGTATTGTTTGAAATCAGGTGCAAGAATACCGTATCGTATCCTGAACGCATTTTTGTCACGTTTTCCTTCCGGCTTTCAGCGTTGGGCCGGTTGTTTTCAATGGAAAGCCAGGCTTCCTTCTCGGCCTTTTGTTCATCTGTAAGCGGTTTTGACTCTTTTTCTGCTTTTATCGCAAGAATATATTTGGCTCTTTTATCGCGTAGATCATTATAATTTAAAACGGATTTATAAGCTGCGGCCAGAAAGCAAAGCAGCCCCAAAACGATCAGCCATTGGGATTTTGTTTTTCGCAATCCATACAAAAGCATCCCGGTTAGTCCATAGTAAAATAAAATATCTCCGGGCCATAACAATACAAACGCATTTAATATTCCGAATCCTACCAGCCAGAGCAGACGGCGGTAATAATACTCCGCAACACTCAGATCACCGGCTTTTTCTGATTTATTCAGAGTGAACAGGATCATGCCCGCGCCAAACAACATGGAAAACAAACCACGCATGGTTCCTTCAAAAAAAGTAAAAACAATTTTAAGGGTGATAAAGTCGATGCTGGTAACCGGACTGGCTATCACTTCAAAATACTCCGCTGTATCCAAGGCGAAACCGGGAATATTCATCAACAGAATGCCCAGTAGGGCAACCCCGCGAACTATATCTACCGACTGAATTCGTTCGCTGCGCAGAACAGGGGCCGGCCTCGAGTCTGTTTTTTCAGCGCTTTGAAAGATAATGCTGGGATCGGCGGGTATTATCAGGCTGCCGTTGTTTAAACCTGTAAATTTTGTTTCCTCCATATCTTTCGGTTAAAGATTATAACAGCACCGGACCTGTTTCCGGCACCCGCGTGAATTTTCTTTTTACAGGAAGTCTTTTACCATAAATCAGGCAGCGCCAGAGCCATTCGGCAGGGCCTTCATCAAAATGACGGAGCCATAACAGGCCGAATAAAATCTGGACTAACCAGATTTCAAACACCAGAAAATACAACTGGTATAAATCCAGCGCCGCGTAATATCCCCTCAAAGGGCCGATAAAAAACATGTTACAAAGGATGGTTTGCATCAGGTAACTGGTAAGCCCCATCTTCCCCAGGGCTGCAAATGGGTACATTAATTTGTAAGCCCGGGCCGATCGTGCCAAACACATGATAAGGGATACATAACCCATGGTCATGAACCCAATTTCAAAAGGATAAAACAGGGTATAGGGAATCGAAAACCGCCGCGTATAAATCGCATAATCCCGAATGGATTCAATCTGGTAATAAAACCGGTACCAGCCAAGCATTGATCCGGCAGTTAAGAACAGTATGGCAATGGTCAGGTATAATCGCGGACTCAACCGGCCTCTGAAAAAGCCAAATCCAACAAGGGCCATTCCCAGAAGAACCATACTCCCATATTCCCAAATGCCCTTTTTGTAAAACCAGTCGGCCTGACGACTTTGGGTTGCAGGCAGCATATGGTTGTAAAGGCTTACATAATTCCGGCTCTGCATTGCTTTTATTTTCTCCTGGTCTTTGGTTGAGTCGTACCTGATTGAAGCGGCAATACCTTCCCAGGCTCCTTTATCTTTCTGCTGGTCTTTGGTGAGCGTGTCTTTTTTCATTTGAGCAGAATCTTTTACCAGGTCGGTGCCATTGATGGCAGCCCGTTTCACTGAATCCGCTTTTATTTTTGCTTCATAGGCCATTACGGCATTGTATTTTTTATTAGCTCTTTGGTCGTCGGCATAATACCAATAATATTTACCACAGTAGATAACAAAAAACAGAAGGGAAGCTATCAGAAGGCGGGCCGGACGAACCCGGAATATGCCAAATAATAATATTCCCATAATACCAAGATGAAAAAGCAGGTCATGGGAAAACAGGAACAAAATGGCGTTTACAACCCCGGCAACGATCAGCCAGAATTGTCTTCTTATGAAAAAATCGGCCATGGACAGGCCGCCACGCACCGCGCTGTTTTTTAGAATGGTCACCATCAGGGCGCCGAAAGCCAGGGCGATCAGGCCCGTCATTTTTCCTTGGAATAAAATGGAAATGCCGGTGTATAAGCGAAAATCCAGGCCTTTGGCGGCAGTCAGCAATCTGGTTTGTTCATTGGCGCTGAAGCCACCGAAAATCCAGATGCTTACAAGAAGGGAACCAAGGATCCCGATTCCGGTAATTGTGTTTAAAAAATATAGTTCCTGACTTTCTTTCCGGGTTCCAGGATTCTGAAGATCGTTTTCTGGAATTCCCGGGCCGTAATCTTCTCCGGAAGATATATTCATGCAAGCTTTTTTATGGAAGCAAAAATGTACAGCGATAAGATGGATAATTATATACCCTGATTTGGGGATGGCTTAAACAAAAGCTTTATAATCCAGGTAATTAATCTGGCTCGAATGGGCTAAATTAGAACAGGAACTTAAATTAAACCATAAACATGAAGTTTGTCCTGATCGCCAGCCTTATCATGATGGCCTGCGTTCATTCCGGGCCCAACCCGGAAGCAGAGCGAATGGAAAAACAGGGTTCGGCGGTTACCATTATCCGCGATCAATGGGGAA
>JAEZAY010000342.1 GCA_023427575.1 Bacteroidota bacterium
TATGTTCGCAACCATTTCACCGACACTCTGACCAATAAAGGAAATAAAGCTTCCGAAAAAGTAAGCGTATATTTTAATCTCGACAACGGAACCGGAAAGATTCGTGGAATCTATTTGCAGAATAACCTTGCTGCCCGCGATCTTTTCACCAAATGGCTCGAACCTTTTAAAGATCTGGGCGCCGGCACGGTTACCGCACGTAACACGGGCGGCACTGATCATCTTTCTTTCGACAGAGTGGGAATACCCGGGTTTCAGTTCATTCAGGATCCGATCGAATATAATACCCGTACGCATCATACTACCATGGATTCGTACGATCACCTGATTGCAGATGATCTGAAACAGGCGGCCACCATCGTTGCCTATATGATTTATAATGCGGCGGTTGGTGAAGAAAAAATTCCGAGAAAAGGCAATTAATCGGAACGCGGGTGTCCGGATAAAATGTATTCCCTGGGCCTCGGAAGAAATTCGTTAAGAAAATTGAAACGAACGCAGTGATAATGTGCCAATGTGCCAATGTGGAAATGTGATAATTTGAAAATTTGATAATGTTCGAATCATCGGTGTCCGGGTAAGATGTATTCCCTGGGCCTCGGAAGAAATCCGTTAAGAAAATTGAAACGGACGGCGTAAAATAAAAACAGTTGTTACCAGAGTCCGGAAATGTTCTGTAGCCCGTAAGTCCTACTGGCGCTGGGTTATATTCTTTCGCTGTGACTTGTTTTTATTTAGCCGGGAGTTTCAATTTTTAGGATTTATTCCGGAGCCCGATTTTTTGCTCCACTTTTTTTCTAAAAAAAAGTGGAAGGGGTCATTTACAATGACTGCTTGTAACCTACTATTGATACAGGTTCCCGGTAAATGGAAAATTATTACCCGGACAGCAATGTTACCCGGAACTGAAAATATTCTTGCAGTAAAGTGAATAAACATAAAAAGGGCAGCTATTTTTTAGCCTGCCCTTTCTTTTTAAAATGATTTCCTGATCCTGCCCTTAAAAAAATTAAAGTCCCAGTTTTTCTATTGTGCTGGTAGTTGAAAATCCCGTTACAATGGGGTTGATAACAACCTTTCCGCCATTAGCGATTACTTCTTTTGCACCCGCTACCTGTTCAACAGTATAATCACCGCCTTTCGTCAAAACATCGGGCATAAAGGAGGTGATCAGTTCAAGGGGGGTGTCTTCTTCAAAAATGACCACCTTATCTACCATCAGGAGCGAAGCCATCAGCAGTGCTCGCGACTGTTCATCGTTTACCGGCCTTGATTCGCCCTTTAAACGTTTCGTGGATGCATCGGAGTTAATGCCTACTACCAGATAGTCGGTATTCGCGGCGGCCTGCGACAATGAAGCAATATGGCCGCGGTGCAAGATGTCAAAAATTCCGTTAGTGAATCCGATGGTCCTGCCATAGGCACGGATCTGCGCGGCCCATTGTTTTAATTCTTCACGGCTGCAAATTTTTGACGGTATATGATCAGTTTTTCGCATTTTTCTTTTTGTTTACGACCGGCAATAGCAGAAAACAAATGGTTCCCGCCAAAATTACAATTCCGGTTTGGGCAAACCAGATCAGCATTCCAAGCGATAACCCTTTTTCGGCGCTTACACCATACAGCATCATAACCTGCTGAATGGCGTATTGAAAGGAACCAATGCCGCCCGGGGAGGGGATAATCATTCCCAGGCTTCCAAAGGTTAAAGCCGAAAAAGCCGCCTTAATACCGTACTGGCTCATGTCTTTCATAGCGAAAAATCCCATGTAAGTGCTCAGAAGGTATAATCCCCAGATCAGCGCCGAATGGAAAATAAACAAACCTTTGTTTTTAATATACCGCACGCTGATCAGTCCCTGCCAGATTCCTTCCACCACCTTTCTGATTTTTATAACAAAGGATTTGTGTGAAAGCTTTTTATATGCAAACCAGCAGATCAGGATCAGCAGCATAAGTCCGGCGAGGGCAAGCGAAATTTTAAGAACGGAAAATCCGCCAGACTGCGTTTGAAAAAACCCCTGTAAAGCATTCATCGTAAAATCGCCGATGATATCGTACTGAATCGCGATCGTTATAAAAAATATCACCACCAGTGTAACCACGTCAAAAGCCCTTTCGGCCACAATGGTTCCCACCAGTTTATCCGCCGGAACCTTTTCATAACGGGCAAGCACAGTGCATTTCAGCACTTCGCCCAGCCGGGGCACAGCCAGATTCGCCCAGTAGCCCACCATTACCGCCAGAAAAGTATTCAACCTGGTAGGTTTGTAACCAAGAGGTTCCATCAAAATGCGCCACCGCAATGCCCGGACATAATGGCTCAATACGAGCATGATCGTTGCGGGAATCAGATAAATATATTCAGCTTCCAGCAGATCCTTTCGAATGCTGTTCCAGTCAGACTTGCGAAGGGTGAGCCACAGTAGAAAAATTCCGAGCCCCAGAAAAAACAGGTATTGGATTAGGCTTAGAATTTTTTTGTTCATGGGTAAGTTATGATACGTTGGATGAAACTATAATCGATTTTCTTCCCGGGGGAATACCACCCAGGGTTTAAACTGTTTAGCTTTTTCAAATTCCATCCGCGCATAAGAAATGATTATGACAACATCACCTACAGCGCCCTGTCTTGCAGCCGGCCCATTCAGGCAACATACTCCCGAACCTCTTTTTCCGCTTATCAGGTAGGTTTCAATTCGCGAGCCATTATTTACATTCACCACCTGAATCTTTTCGTGCTCGATCATGTTCGCAGCATCCATCAAATCCTGATCCAGGGTCAAACTTCCCACATAGTTCAGATTTGCTTCCGTAATCACCGCCCGGTGCACTTTCGATTTTAATACTTCAATTTCCATAAAGGCGCAAAACTATTAAAAATCAGGAACTGCTGCAGAAGTTTAACGATCGGGGTATTGGGGGTCCAAAACCAGGTTATCGATCAGCCGCACTTCATTCACATAGGCAGCCACCAGGATAACCAGGGGTATTATTCCATCCCATTCCCTGATTATCTTAAAATGATCGCGGCTGGCAAATTCCAGGTAATCAGTCTTCAGACCCCTTTCTTCCATCATTTGCAGGGCCTCTTCGCGAATGGGTTCAAGCCTCCCGGCATGTAAATTCGTTTTGACCAAATGCAGGATTTCGGGAATAGCCAGCGCCGTTTTTCTATCTTCAGCAGACAAGCGCAGGTTTCTGCTGCTCATGGCTAATCCCTCCGGTTCACGGATAGTTTCAGACTTCACCAGGGTAGTGCCGGAATTTATTGTTTTCAGCAAATGTTCTACCACCAGGCATTGCTGGTAGTCTTTTTCACCCATAAACAGAAGTTCGGGTTGCACCGCATCCAGCAAGCGGCGCATCACCTGGCATACGCCCTGAAAATGACCCGGACGAGATTTTCCTTCCAGGAGATTTTCCAGACCGTCCAACTCATAATGCTCCAGATTACCGGTTCCATCGGGATAGAGTTCTGAAACGGAAGGATGAAACAAAACATCGGCACCCGAATCTGCCAATAGGTGGAGATCCCTTTCGAGGGTTACCGGATATTTCTGAAAATCGCTGCTGTTATTGAACTGGGTAGGGT
>JAEZAY010000390.1 GCA_023427575.1 Bacteroidota bacterium
GGTGTCCGGGTAATAATTTTCCATTCACGCGAAACCTTTATCAATAGTGAATTACGAGCAGTCATTGTAAATGACCCCTTCCACTTTTTTTTAGAAAAAAAGTGGAGCAAAAAAATCGGGCTCCGGAATAAATCCTAAAAATTGAAACTTCCGGCATAAGGTAATTAGCAAATGTGAAAATTTGATAATGTGAAAATTCAAATCCGGACAGTTATATTCTTTGCTGTGATTTGTTTTATTTTACCTCGTCCGTTTCATTTTGCAAATTCGCAAATTCGCAAATTCGCACATTATCACATTATCAAATTATCACATTTCCACATTGGCACATTTGCACATTATCATCCCGAGGCCAAGACAATACATTCACCCGGACACCAATGATTTTACACTGCAGGCTCCCCTTTTAACTTAATAAATTTTATTGCTTCTTGCCGATCCGGTACAAACGCCCGTTGTCGGTTACGGCATATAAGGCGCCATCCCTACCCTGCGTAACATCGCGGAATCGCTGATTCTCGTTAGCGAGAATCCGTTCTTCTCCCACTACCTTTCTGTTTTCAATTACAAGGCGCGCAATATGATTGCTGCTTAATCCGCCAATAAATAAATTGTTCTTCCACTCCGGAATTTCAGTTCCGGTGTAAAAGGTCATTCCACTTGGCGATAATACAGGATCCCAGTAGTACACCGGCTGTTCCATTCCGCTTTGCTGTGTTTTTGATTCGCCGATATTTGCCCCGCTGTATTCCAGACCATAGGTAATCGTTGGCCATCCATAATTTTTACCGGCTTCAACCAGGTTAAGTTCATCACCACCGCGGGGGCCAAACTCATTTTCCCAAAGATCTCCGGTTTCAGGATGGAAAGCCAGGCCCTGCACATTCCGGTGGCCATAAGAATATATTTCCGGTCTTGCACCCGACTGACTGGCAAAAGGATTTCCCTCCGCCGGTTTACCATCCGTTGTAATCCGGACAATTTTACCCAAACCCGAATTCAGCGACTGAGACTGCGGCCGGGTTTCCTTATCAGAACGTTCGCCGGTACTTACCAGCAAGCTCCCCTGTTTGTCGAACACCAGCCTGGACCCGTAATGCAAATTTCCTTTATAGGCAGGAGTTGCGCGATAGATCACCGTTACATTCTGCATTTGTTTTTCATCGGCCGACAAAGTTCCTTTGGCAACCGCCGTAAGATTTCCATTGCCGGTATCTTCGGAAAAAGACCAGTAAACAGTTCGGTTTGATTCAAAAGCCGGATCATGAACGATGCCCAGCAATCCGGCCTGACCCGCTGAATGAACAGCCGGTATGCCGCCGATCGGCTCACTGATGGTTCCGGTTCCTGTAACGATCCGCATAGTTCCCGCTTTTTCGTTCACCAGAAAACGGCCATCTGGCAGGCTTGTAATTGCCCAGGGACTTTTAAGTTTGTCGGTTACCACCGTTCCTTCATAAGGCGTGGAGGTTTTGACGCCGGGGGCGCGGGTCTGGCCTTCAAATGCCGGTTTGTAATCGGTATTGGGCGATTTAGTTTCAACAGGCGGCAACCTGGTGGTATCTGTATCGTTGGCAACCGGTACGCCATTCTGCGAATTGGTGCCGCATGCTGTAACGGTTATGGCAATGCCTGCCAGCAAACCTGAAATGTTTCTATACACAGTAATTAATTTAAGTGATAAAATGGGACTGTAATTTAATGATATTTAATGTTCCGGATTCCTAAATAATCTATGGCAGCCAGCCCGCCTTTTGCCAATGCTGCAGATTCAGAAATTCCGGATCGGGATAGGCCCGGCTTTTTACCTGTTCCATTTGAGTTGAATTCAGATATCGGCCATCTGCAATCGCTAATGCTTTATGCAGGTACTCTGATTTGTCGATACCCAACAGCACCGAAGCCACTTCTTTATACGATAAGGCAAATTTTAAAGCTAGGCTGACCAGGTCGGTAATTGATTCGTTGAGCAGATCCCGGTAATTTTCAATATGCTGTTGAACTGCATGCAGGGCCGGATGGAGTTCAATATTTCCGGAGGCCAGCAATCCCTTCATCAGCACCGATCTAACGGTAATGGCCACTCCCGATTCAACAGCGGATTTAAAAAGGCCTTCATGGCTTTGATCCATTAAGTTAAAGGGTATCTGTACCAGATCCCATAGACCGGATTTTATGGCTTCACTTGTTTCCGCGACAGAATAAGTGGAGGCGCCGATCGCCCGGACGCGACCTTCCTTTTTAAGATCGGAGAACACATTCTGAATTTCATGATGGGATAAAATTTCAAGGTCGGACTGATGTAACATGTACAGATCCACGAAATCCGTTTGTAGCGCGTTCAGGCTTTCCTCCAGTGAACGCCTCACAAAACCACGGATTTCAGCGGATGGGGGAAGCCGCCCGGTATGATCCCGGAAATGGCGGCATTTTGTTGCGATTACAATTTGGTTCCGAATCCCGGCAAATGCCCTGCCCATTATAGCCTCACTGTTCCCGTACATCCGGGCCGTATCGTAAAAATTGATCCCTGAATCTATTGATTCATGAATCAAACGAATGGCTTCGTTTTCGGATAACATGTCGGCTTCGGTTCTTACTCCGATCCCGTAAGGAATTCCTATCTCAACGCCGCCAAAGGCAATCTCTGAAACTTCCAATCCGGTACTTCCTAAACTTCGTCTATTCATAATCGTTATCTATGATAATAGCGCTGTAAACTATAGCAATCTGTTCAAAAACCGTGGGTTTCCGGAGACGATTTTTTAGAACTCTTTGGATAGGACTGGTCCGCGATCGGCCTCTTATAAACTAAAACCTGTTCTGTTCGACGATAAATCCCGACTTGTCTGAAATTTCAAACCCGCAAATAATTCCTTGAAAACGAAAACTTATAGCTATGATTTTCAATAAATTAACTCAATACTGGCGCTCAATCTGATTGTTCAGATAAGAATTTATGACTTCCGAATCCAAAGCAGTTTTGCACAAGTTTTCCCATCTCTCATTTATTCAGTTGTACTTACGAATAAGTTAAGTAATTTAATTTTCATTAGATCTCCGCCGGATGGGCGATTCATTCAGTTTTCTAAACACTAAATTCACAAATCAGATGGCAAAAGCAGCTAAAAAAACTGCAAAAAAAGCAGCAACAAAAAAGAGTGCTCCTAAAAAAGCAACGGCAACCAAAAAGTCGGCAGTAAAAAGCGCGAAAAAAGCAGCCCCCAAAAAATCAACCCGTAAACCCAATGCAGCATTTATGGCTCCGCTTGAATTGAGTCCTGCACTGGCGGAAGTTATCGGAAAAAAACCTTTACCAAGAACAGAAATCATTAAGAAAATCTGGGAGTATATTAAGAAAAACGGATTGCAGGATCAGAAGAATAAAAGAATGATCAATGCCGACGACAAACTGAAGGTAGTGTTTGATAACAAAAAACAAATCTCCATGTTTGAGCTGGCAAAAATCATCAACAATCATGTAAGCTGAAAAATATTATTGGATAGTTTGAACAGATCTTAATGGTTATTCAAACTATCCAATCATTTTTCGCCTGCTTCATGTGCCTTATTCAGTCTTTTCCGCGGAGTATGAAAAATTCCGGGAGCTAAAAACACCGCTGATCCAGGCTTAAGCAAAAATGTTTAAGTGTGGGCTCGTTTATTTTTCCAGGGGCCTGTGATGGCCAGGGTTAGCCCGGGTGTCTGGATATTTATAAACAAGGTTTTTCCTGAAGGCGAAAACACCGGTCCGGCGAACTCCGATTTGCGGTAACCAATATTTTTCGCAATTGGATATACCTTGCCATCCGGGGTTATTCCCAGGATCCTTGGATCGGCTTTGTCCTCGCAAATCACTACATCTCCCCAGGGTGCGATGGTCAGATTGTCGCAGTTCTGGAACATTTCAATATTATTGGGCTCAATGAATAACTCCAGCGTTCCCGGATCTTCCTTTTCTCTTGCTCCACCTTCGTATTTGCCGGGAACATATCTGAAAATCTGACCCTTTGTATTTTTCCCACCCTTAGTACAGGCAAAATACAGTTCATTTTTTCCAAACCAGATTCCTTCTGAATTCGCGAATCGCGCAGCCCCTTTTTTAAATCCCCGCAAACGCAGATCATTGTCCGGCGATTCTACATCATCCAGATCGATCCATTCCACCTCAAACTTTTTCTTTTCAGGAAACAAATCAGCTTCCGATTCCCAGTTCCTGGTATCCGCACTTTTCCATTCTTTCAAACTTAAACATTGCAACTTTCCGCCCTTTGCCAGTTTCCCTTTTACATTAGGTATGAAGCGGTAGAATAATGCGTTGCCCGTGTCTTCCGTCTGATATACGATTCCGGTTTTGGGATCCACCGTAACGGCTTCATGCACAAATCTTCCCATCTCTTTTAAAGGAACCGGTTCCACCAATCCGATTTTATCGGAAGCAGGAACTTCAAAATTATAACCATGGTCTTTTTCCAGCACGTCGTCAAAGCCGGTTTTATATTCGGTTTCTTCACAGGTGATCCATGAATTCCAGGGCGTAATTCCGCCGGCACAATTGCGCACGGTTCCGGTTAAACTTAAGTACTCGAGTTCCACTTTCTGTTCTTTCTCATTATAGATAAAAGTGGTGGTTCCACCCAGACAGGGTTTTTGGCCCCTGGCATAGTCGTAAATACGACTTTTATCTACCATTCCTATATTTTCATTGGAAGATCCAAATGGTGAACCGGAGCTGGTTCCCACGTTGATCTCATGATTGCGGATCAGTATAACCTTTCCATCTTTCCATTTAAAACTTCCCATGCCATCATAGGCGCCGGGTACTTTTAGTCCATCGCTCATCAGGTCACCCTGGCGGGAAATGACTTTGCAGCTAAACCCTTTGGGAAGATCCAGAATTCCTTCGGGCGTATTTAAAAGAGGTCCGAACCCGGGATCGCTGGTGAATAGATCCTGCCTTGAATCAGCAAATGATGCATACCGGTCAAGACCCAGAAAACCAATGCTCACCAGTCCGGCTGCCTTTAAAAAAAATCGTCTGGAATTATCCATATTTTAAAATGTTTGTTTATTTATGTTTCGCTCTTATTCCTTTATAAAAATGCCAGTCTGAAAAGCGGATTCTTTTGGTTAAATTATTATTCCTATAATTAAACATTTCAGAACAAGCGTAAAATTGAACCCGCTGTTCGCTCAATCAAAACTCCTGCTGAAACGTTAAATTAAATGACCCAATGAACCAGCAAACGAATTAATTGCCGATTCTAAATTAATAATCTTCACCGGTTCCGGCATTGCATTCATGTTATGTTTTTGTTTCGGATTTATTTTCTGAATCCGTCATAATGCGGACGATACAGACCATCGGCAATGAATTGAAAAGTACTCCTTTTTGGGATACGGACCGGTATTTAAACAAAATCCCACCGTCAGTTGTCCCTATTTTAACAGCAGTGGTGTCCGGGTAATAATTTTCCATTTACCTGATACCTTTATCAATAGTGAATTAGGACCAGTCATTGTAAATGACCCCTTCCAC
>JAEZAY010000124.1 GCA_023427575.1 Bacteroidota bacterium
GGAGGGAACACCGGAGGGAAGGGTTTGAAGCCAATAATGCTGATAAGATTTTTGAAAGTACCTACAGTTCACAAACCAGAAAAGGGAACTAACACTCACGAGTAAACGATACGCAATATATGTTTGATCTGACGAATAAAACAGCTATAGTTACCGGTGGTGGAAGTGGGATTGGCCGCGCCATTGCCAGGGTATTTGCAAAGCAGGGTGCAAAGGTTTTTATTCTCGACCTCGATGAAAACGCAGGTGCGGCGGTAGAATCAGAAATAACGCAAAGCGGGAGCTATTGCAGGTTTTTTAAATCTGACATTACCAATCAGAAGGATCTCATAACACTGGCCGGCCAGATAGTAAAAGAAACCGGCAGCATTAATATCCTGGTAAATAATGCCGGGATTGCGCATATAGGCACTGCCGAAAGCACCTCCGAAGAAGATTTTGATCGTCTGATGAATGTGAATGTGAAGGGAATTTATAATTGCCTGTTTGCATTTATTCCGCATCTGAAAACCGGCGGGGGTTCCGTTCTGAACATGGCCTCCGTAGCATCCTCCGTGGGCATTCCCGATCGTTTCGCCTATTCGGCTACAAAGGCCGCCGTGGTGGGAATGACCCTTTCTGTTGCAAAAGATTATTTATCGTATAACATTCGCTGCAATTGCATTTCACCGGGTCGGGTGCATACTCCTTTTGTTGACGGATTTCTTGCGAAAAACTATCCCGGCCGCGAATCCGAAATGTTTGAAAAGCTTTCGAAGACCCAGCCGATTGGCAGAATGGCCCAGCCTGAAGAGATCGCCAATTTCGCATTGTATCTATGCAGCGACGAGGCCTCTTTTCTTACCGGCTGCGATTATCCCATTGATGGAGGTTTTATTCATCTGAATAATTAAGCGGCAATTTCTCCGTCCTTTCCGTACCCACGCAATACACTGCCTGGATTGAACTTAATATAAACAGGGAGAAAGCGATGATGGTGTACATGAACTGACGGATGATCCGGTTTCCATTGTCGGCAATTTCCTGGTGCATCCAGATGTCGGTTGGTTCGCCCAGGGTTTCCAGCGCGTACGAACTGGAAACAGTATCAATTCCATCTGACCGGATCAGGGAATCAATAGCCCTGCGGGCCAGCGGCAGTAGGGTTTGACCAATAACCACCCGTTCTTCATAATAACGATTATACGTAGTTACTTCATTTACCAGTTTGTTATACCGAAAGAAAAAAATGAAAGAAAGCACAAACAGGAATACAGCAAATACCCACCATTTCCAGGTATGCTCTTTTTTATTGTAGATGGAACAGGGTACCAGCACAATCAGGATAATGCCCGCAACGATAAATCGCGCGAAATCGCGGTAATTAATATCCCCTTCCGCATATGTAAAGGAGATATTCGGCGGAATGACAAAGCCGGTCAGAATTACCGCAATAGCCAGCGCTATTCCCAGAACCAGATTCCATTTTTCTTTTATAAATCCGGTGATATCCATAATTATTTTGGAATTATGAAATCGACGGTTAAGCGACCCGCCGATCTCCGAATGCCCTCTTTGCGTTCCCCAAAACGTTTACCGTCTTTTTCAATCCAGATCAGTTTTTTTCCCGGCGCGATCAATTTAACCGCATTGGTGGTGGGGTTGAACATTTCTATTAATCGGCTGTCGACGGAAATTTCCGGTTTCACATACACCTGGTAACCCGGCAATTCCCTGTTCCCCGCAGCGTTCAGCACCCGAACCCGGAGCCGGACCAGAGCCGAGGATATCACCGAACTGTTATCGTACTTAAGTTCAAGATCCTCGCGAATAAACCGGATCAGATTTTCTAAACTGTCTGGATCATTAAAAAGGACCGAATCGGAGATCAGCATTCCATAATTTTCCAGCTCTCCATAATACTTATTCAGCGTATGCTGACTGTTTGCGCCATAATACTGATCGCTGCGTAGGCTTTTTAAACAATTCTGCAGCAACTGGTGGGTTTCAGAAAAGGACTTAAATGTAGATTGGTATCGTTCGTCGAAACCGGCTTTCTCCTTCAAAACCTGCTCTGAATGGTTAAAGGTGGCTGACAGCGTTCCGCTTATCCGCGAGTTACGGCGAAGACTGCTATCCGGCTGGGCAGATCCGCTGACGAAGGCCAGCAAAATCAGAAAAATAAAGCATAGTCTCATACGGCGACCTTTGTGGGTAGCTGAGTTTGGACAGGGGCGGAGACTATTACCAACTCTTAAGTTAAGGAATTTGGAGGTTTTTGGAAGATTTTTCAAATCCCTGGTTTCCCGGAGCAGAGCCGGCCGGCATCATCGAAGATCTGACTTGATCCGGAACAAGAAATAAAATGGCAGGCTTGACCGAATGTACCATCCCACCATACTCCTTATTATATTATAAATAATTTTATATAAATGGACCGAGGGAGACTGATGAACTCGTTCGAGGAATTTAGCATAATTGTTAAATAATTGTTACCGATTATCGGCTGTTTTCCATATGGACGGGGCAAACATATTAATAATAAAAATAAATAATGTATAGGCGGCTCAGCTTCACTTTTTTATTCCTGAAATTTTGATTAAAAACTTTTATTTTTTTCTGCCTTGAATTCAAAACTTTATCTATCTTGAACACCTGAACACGATCAACGATTGCTTTCCAACCCCCGCTCAGCGGGGTTTTTTTATGCCCGGATCTATCTCACCTGTTTTTCTTCAGCAACACTTTCTTCCATGTATAGTGAATTATTTATTCAGATAAGATTTTGTTGACAGAAACGTTTTAAATAACGACTCATTAGTGCCAATAAATAGTTTCGGCCGAATTCAGAATTTTAGGATTTATTCTGCAGCCCGATTTTTGC
>JAEZAY010000449.1 GCA_023427575.1 Bacteroidota bacterium
CATCCCGGTTTCATGGCCACTGATATAAACAGGAAGCCTGAACTGGCGGGTAAGTACCACCGTTTTGTTTTCCGGATGGTATAATAATACGGCCGCTCCATTGCCGCGATCGTATGCTTCCCGGATCTGTTTCTGCCAGGTGCCGTTCTTCTTCAGATATTCATAGCTCACCTTCTTTAGCGTGTACCAGTTGTCGGAAAGAATCCGGGTTTCCAGGTTTCGTACATGGTGATTCATTGTTCTGATTTTTTTGAACGTTTGTACTTAGGCGTTAGCCAGCGCGCGGTCCAGATGCACATAACCCCCGTCAACATGAATAAGCTGGCCTGTAGTATGACTGGAAGCTTCCGACAAAAGGAAAGCAGTGGTTCGACCCAATTCTTCCGGACTTGTCATCCTGTTTCCCAGGGGAATTTTTGAATTAATTTCTTCCAGTTTTTCTTTTGGATTTTTTAAAGTCTGGATCCATTTTTCATACTGAGGTGTGTAGGATTCAGCGACAATCACCGCGTTTACCCGGATCCCGTATTTAAGCAATTCAACCGCCCATTCACGGGTTAGGGCGTTTCTTCCTCCATTAGCGGCGGCATAGGCGGAAGTGTTGCCCTGGCCGGTTTCAGCCGTTTTCGAACTGATGTTTACAATAGAACCCTTCGACCGGATCAGTTCGGGCAGACAGAAATGAGCCAATAAATAATAGTGCACCAGATTGCGGTGCAAAGAGACCATAAAATTTTCATAATCCCCGTTTTCAAGCCCTACCCCATCGTTCACACCCGCATTGTTAACCAGTCCATCAATTCGTCCATATCGCTTAATAACTTCATCAACCGCTTTTTTGCAGTTATCAGGGTCGGAGAGTTCTACCGTTATATAATCGGCATTTGCAAATGCCGACAATTCCTGCTTCAAGGCAAGATTATCTTCTTCATTTCTACCCAGGATAATGGGAATTGCCCCTTCTTCCGCCAGCACCCGGACGATACCGGCACCGATTCCTTTCGCGCCACCAGACACGATGATCAATTTGTCTTTTAATTTCAGATCCATTGAGTTATTTTTTAAGATTAGCCCAGCGTTTAATTTCAGAAAAGAGATTACAATTCGAAAAGCTTTTTCATAGAAACCCATTTTTGGCCTTCCGGAGTACCCGGGATTAGCTGCTGAAATCGGGACATCCGTTTTTCCCATTGCTGCACTTCGGGATTGGCAAGATCCATGGCTTCTTTCCTTTCAAATGAAAATCCCTCCGACACTTCGAGAATCATAAAAAGCCGGTTGCGGGTTCGATAAATTTCCATTTTTTCAATCCCCGAATCATAAAAGCTTTGCAGTATGGCAGGTGGCACTTTTTGATGCCAGCTTTCATATTCGGCAATCATCTGTTCATCGTCTACCAGGTCCAGGGCAAGGCAATATCGTTTCATACTTTTTTTATTTGATTAATGAGAAACCACCGGTTTTAGGATCATCTTATCCTTGCCGGCGTTTTTGATCCCGAAAATTAAAACCACAATAAAGCAGGCAGCCGGCACCAGATAGGCCAACTGGATATTACTTAGATCCGAAACCCAGCCCATAATAACGGGAAAAATAGCGCCGCCAACAATTGACATAATAAGCAGCGAAGATCCGGTTTTTGTTTTTCTGCCCAGGCCACGGATGCTGAGTGAGAATATTGTTGGAAACATGATTGACATAAAAAATTCCACGCCCACCAGTGCGTATAAAGATATAATTCCGCTGGTAGCGACCGCAATTGCCAGCAATACTACATTGATCACGCTATAAATAACCAGCAATGTGGAAGGTGCAATGTATTTCATCAGGAAAGTTCCTACAAAGCGGCCAATCATAAAACCCAATAGGGCGGCCGATAAAAAATAAGCGGCTGGTTTTTCATCAATGCCGGCAACATGTTCGGCGAAACGGATAAAAAAGCTGCTGACGCAAACCTGTGCGCCTACATAAAAAAATTGTGCAACCACCCCGAAGATCAGGTTTTTCTCTTTGAGAATACTGCCCTCGGCAGGCTTACCGGCTTCCTCGGGTTCTTCAATTTCAGGAAGT
This sequence comes from Bacteroidota bacterium, assembly GCA_023427575.1. GTDB lineage: Bacteria > Bacteroidota > Bacteroidia > Chitinophagales > Chitinophagaceae > Flavitalea. Next base: position 2,071 of record JAEZAY010000449.1, read on the forward strand.
GGTGTACGCCACAGGAGTAGCGCCACCGCAAGCACCACGATGCCGATGATAATATAGGGCATTTGAACTGAAGCTGCCTCCATATTGAGATAGGCATCCAGTTCGCCGGCACTCATAGATGCTTCTTCCTGTTCAGACAGAGTTTTGCCCGAAAGAATAAAGGCGCCGCCAACAAGTGGAGCCAGGAAGGCGGCCAGGCCATTAAAAGATTGTGCAAAATTTATGCGCTGGGTAGAGCTGGCCGGATCGCCCAATACCGTTATGTATGGATTGGCAGCGGTTTCCAGGAAGGTGAGTCCACTGGCAATAATGAATAATGCGATCAGAAAAAATCCATAGTTTCTTGCTTCCGCAGCCGGATAAAAAAGGAAAGCGCCGGCCGCAAACAGAATCAGGCCAAGAATAATGCCCCCCTTATATCCAAACTTCTTCATAAACAAACCAGCCGGAACCGCCACTAAAAAGTAAGCGATGAAAAATGCCGAATCGATTAATGCCGACTGGGCATCATTTAACTGACAGGCTTTTTTAAGATGAGGAATTAAGATCGGATTCATGTTCAGCGCAAAACCCCATAGGAAAAACAAAGAAGTGATCAGAATAAAGGCTAAGCGGGTGTTCTTGGTAACAGTCATTGGAAGCTGATAATCGGCGTTAGTAATGATTAAAAAATCAAAATACTACTTTTCTTCCTTCAGTATCGGGCCCATGCAAAATTTCCCCTGATAAAAAATCAGACCCCTGTAGAAACAGGGGTCGTTAAAACTTAAAATAAACAGCCTATGTGGAATAGTTCAAATCCTTCGTTTCCGGTCATCCGGTTGCTCTTACTAAAATAACTGAAGCAGCGCTGAATCTGTTTTCAGATTAATTAAAAGAGAATTAAATGTAAAATCAGCATTAGTGTACTGATTGGCGGATGCAGCGGCGGGAACTAAGTAAAAGTCAACAGGATGAAAAAAATCGAGCGCGGATGACCATTATAAAAGGTTCGGGGCTGTTGCTATTATTAATTTCTGTTTTTGCTGCCGTAAAAACAGGATCAGTATGGTCCGGGTAAAATGTATTTCCCCAGGCCTCGGGATGATAATGTGCTAATGTGCAA
>JAEZAY010000289.1 GCA_023427575.1 Bacteroidota bacterium
ATGCGGGATGTATCACCAGGGTTTTTGCATCTCCAACATTGGCAAGATGACTGGCCAGTTTCAGGCCATCAATAAAGCGGCTTGCATTTTCTTTCCCGCCTTTTATGCTGAAATTGAGAATACCTCCAAACCCATTGGGAAGGTATTTTTTGGCCAGCTCTTATTACTTGTTCGATTTTAATCCGGGATAGGTAACGGATTCAACCTGTGGATGCGATTCCAGCCATGTAGCCAGTGCAAGAGCATTGTCGGCATGACGCTGTACCCTCAGGGACAGTGTTTCCAAACCCTGGAGTAAAAGGAATGAATTGAAGGGGCTGAGCGAAGGTCCGAAATCACGAAGTCCTTCCACCCGCGCCCGGATTGCAAAAGCCACGTTTGGCAGACCTAGCGGATTTCCTTCACCAAAAACTTCATAGAACTTCAGGCCATGATAACCTTCGGAAGGTTCGGTGAATTGAGGAAATTTCCCATTGCCCCAATTATAATTCCCGCCATCGATAATTACTCCGCCAATAGATGTGCCATGACCCCCGATCCATTTTGTGGCCGATTCTACTACAATATTGGCGCCCCATTCGATGGGACGGAAAAGATAACCGCCGGCACCGAAAGTATTGTCAACAATCAGCGGCAGATCATACTCTTTTGCCAGGTCGGCGAACTTCTCAAAATCGGGAATATTCAGGCGTGGATTTCCAATGGTTTCCAGGTATATCGCCTTTGTATTTTTATCGATATGTTTTACAAAGCTTTCCGCATCATCACCATCGGCAAAACGAACTTCAATACCCAGTCTTTTGAACGCAACTTTAAACTGGTTATAGGTTCCGCCATAAAGAAAGGAACTGGCAACAAAGTTATCGCCCGACTGCAAAATATTGTTGATAGCCAGAAACTGCGCCGCCTGCCCGGAGGCGGTTGCGAGCGCTGAGACGCCTCCTTCCAGTGCTGCCATCCGCTGCTCGAATACATCGGTGGTGGGATTCATAATCCGGGTATAAATATTTCCGAACTGCTTTAATCCGAAAAGATTGGCCGCATGCTCGGAATTATCGAAAGCATAGGAAGTAGTCTGGTAAATAGGAACCGCTCTCGACTTGGTTGTGGGGTCGATCTGCTGCCCTGCATGAAGCTGTAATGTTTCAAAACGTTGCTGGCTCATTGTGTTTTGTTTATTTGGTGAGAGATAGAAAAAGTCAAATTCAGGAACCATAGGATGCCCTAAGGCATAGAGCAACAACAGGAAGACTGGTTACAAGTTGTTGGTATTGACGAAAATATAGCGTGGAATTTCATCATTTGAGTATTCTCTACGAATTTAGTGGACTTCACTTTCATTTCCTAAAATTGATCTTTCTAATTAATTGTTAAGAATAGCTTATCAAAAGACAATCATGTAATTTAAAAACTATTTAACCGGCTGTAAATACCCCGAACCGGTGAGCGCAAGGATTTCAGGCCGGAATAGAACTTACCAGGAAAAACCTGCAAAAAGATTATGGGAGAAAAAGTGCTTGTTCAGGAGCATAAAAAAAGCTCACTGAGTCAGAGAGCTTAAATAATATCTTGCCGGAGCAGTAAATAATATGCGTCTGACTTATCTGTCCCGATTATCCATCGGGTTGGAGTTGGCACCTTTCTCCGGCAGAACCAGAGTAGGTTGTCAAGGCTTCGCAGGGCCATATCCCTCAGCCTTTCTTGATAAGATCTGTAAAGAACTGGCGCAAAGGTAAGCGGGCAGGCCGGAATTTCAAAATTTTAAAGCGCGCGTCATTTCCTGGCTAAAAGGATAGGCCTTTACGTAAATTTGGAGCTCTAAAATAAAAGATGGCAAAAAGAAAGAAAACCATTGGAACTGAATCTGCAGAACAGAATGACCAGGAACAGATAAAGGTATTCGGAGCGAGGGAGCATAATCTGAAAGATATAGATATCAGCATCCCGAAAAACAAACTGGTGGTGTTTACCGGCGTAAGCGGAAGCGGAAAATCTTCCCTTGCTTTTGATACAATTTATAATGAAGGGCAGCGCCGGTATATGGAAAGTTTTTCGGCATATGCGCGGCAGTTTATCGGCGATATGGAACGTCCGGATGTTGATAAGATCACCGGACTTTCCCCTGTAATTTCCATTGAGCAGAAGACGACGAACAAAAACCCCCGATCCACTGTGGGAACCATCACCGAAGTGTACGATTTCCTGCGGCTGCTGTATGCCCGCTCGGCCGAGGCCTACAGTTACAATACGGGGAAAAAGATGACCCGCTTCAGTGAAGAGGAAATTGTACAAAACATTTTTCAGAAATTCAGGGGAAAAAAGATAACCGTGCTGGCTCCGGTTATACGTGGCCGTAAGGGTCATTACCGCGAACTGTTTGAAGACATCCGTAAAAAGGGTTATTTGAAGGTGAGGGTAGATGGTGAGATCAGGGATCTTGTTCCAAAAATGCAGGTGGACCGCTACAAGATCCACGATATTGAAGTGGTGATTGACCGGCTGGCAGTTGCTGATGACATGAAGTTGCGATTGAGCCAGAGCATTCAGAAAGCCTTGCAGATGGGAAAAGACCTGATGTTTTTGCTGGTGAATGATTTTGATAAAGTAGTGCAGTACAGCAAACAACTGATGTGCGAAGATACCGGGATCAGTTATGAGGAGCCTTCTCCCAATTCATTTTCTTTTAACTCGCCCTATGGTGCATGCCCGGTTTGTAAAGGCCTGGGGGCAGTATACCAGGTAAGTATAGACGCCATATTACCCGACAGGGAACTCAGCATTAACGAGGGCGCTTTTACTCCCCTGGGCGGCGAAAGGGAAGCCTATGTATTCAAACAGGTTCAGCAACTGGCGCGAAAGAATAAAATTGATCTGAATAAACCTGTAAAGGATTTGTCTGCAAAAGCGGTGAATCTGATTTTATATGGAAATGAAGCCGGACCTGTTGAACAGGAAGAGGATTTTGATGAAATTCCAACGGGCGACAATATATATACAACAGAATACGAAGGGCTTGTGCCACAACTCCGGCGCTGGTT
>JAEZAY010000127.1 GCA_023427575.1 Bacteroidota bacterium
ATAACGTCGGTGCTTATGCGCCTTTTCGGACCGAAGAATATTCAGTGGGCATTGGTGCTCACAGGTTTTATTGTTGGAATTCCCTTGTTCTACAATGTGGGATTTGTATTGCTTGTTCCGCTGATCTTTTCCGTTGTTTACCAGTACAAACTGCCGGCGGTCTATATCGGGCTGCCCATGCTGGCCGCCCTATCGGTTACACATGGCTTTCTGCCACCGCATCCCGCGCCGGCAGCGCTGGTTACGCAGTTCGATGCGAATATGGGATTGACGCTATTGTACGGGCTAATCGTTTCCATACCCGCGATTGTACTGGCGGGACCAGTTTTTTCGAAAACCTTAAAAAAGATTGAATCTCACCCGCTAACCATATTTCAACCAAAAAACATTGGACCCGAGGCCCTGCCCAGTACCTGGAATAGTTTTATGACCTCCCTGCTGCCGGTATTGTTATTGGTGATCGCCACCGTTGTATTGATTTCGGCAGAACCGGGAACCATCACCTTTGCGGTTTTCAGTTTTCTTGGCGACCCTGTAATTGTAATGCTGATAGCTGTGGCGGTAGCCACTTTTACGCTGGGAATCCGGGCCGGGCGTTCCATGAAATGGATCATGGATGTGTATGGCGAATCGGTGAAAGATATTGCGGTCATCCTCCTGATTGTTGCCGGAGCCGGGGCTTTAAAACAGGTGTTTACCGACAGCGGCGTCAGTAACCAGATTGCATTGATGCTGGAAGGATGGGATGTACACCCGCTGATCTTAGGCTGGCTAACGGCAGCGGTTATCCGCGTTTGTATCGGTTCCGCAACAGTGGCGGGACTCACTTCGGCGGGAATTATTGCGCCTTTAATCATTCAGACCGGAGTTGATCCCAATCTGATGGTTCTATCCATTGGAGCCGGCAGCCTGATGTTCTCACACGTGAACGATGCGGGTTTCTGGCTTTTTAAAGAATATTTTAACCTGAGTATCAAAGACACGATCCGTTCATGGTCGATGATGGAAACAATTGTATCCATCATGGGATTGGTAGGCGTGATGGTTCTGGATCTACTATTGTGATCTCACCGCAAAGCACTGTAAAAAAACCTGGCTCGCGGCCTGCCTGTATAAAGCAAATTCAGAGGAATCTTTCCTGAACAGTTTTTTGAGTTACCTTTCAAATCTCTGATAAACATTTAACCAGAAAGACATGACAGCAGAAGAACGGTTCGCACAATTGAATTTAGTACTGCCACCGGCGCCAGTGCCCATGGGGGTATATAAACCCTGCCTGATAGATGGTAAATATCTTTATGTTTCGGGGCATGGTCCTGTTCAGGAAGACAAAAGTCTGATCAAAGGGTGCGTAGGCAAAGATCTTGATCTGGAAGCCGCAAAGCTGGCAGCCCGGCAGGTTGGGCTAACGATATTGTCAACCATCCGGGCCAAACTCGGTGATCTTGACAAAGTGAAAAGGGTAATTAAAACGCTGGGAATGGTTTATGCCGTTCCGGAATTTGATAAGCATCCCTATGTAATAAATGGCTGCAGCGAGTTGTTCGCGCATATCTGGGGCGAAGAAAATGGCGTTGGTGTACGCAGTGCCGTTGGAATGGGATCATTGCCCGGACATATCCCGGTTGAAATAGAAGCATTGTTTGAACTGACCTGATTCGAACTTAACCAAAATGTGTTAGTGTCCGAATAAATGCATACAGTGGGCCTGGATGAAATCCATTCTTTAAAATTTAATCGTTTATACAGGTATGAACTGGTTCGAAGTTCAAAATGCTTCTGTTCTTGAAACCCCCGCCATGCTGGTTTATCCGGATCGGGTTAAATATAATATTGAAAGGGCCATTTCAATGGTGGGAACGATTTCGAGGCTACGACCCCATGTTAAAACCAATAAAAGCGCGGATGCCTGCCGGCTAATGATAAAGGCAGGCATTAAAAAATTTAAATGCGCTACCATTGCCGAAGCTGAAATGCTGGGCGGCATTCAGGCCGCGGATGTATTGCTGGCCTATCAACCCGTGGGTCCGGCTATTTCACGCTTAAAAAGCCTGGTGCGGCAATTTCCGGAAACCCGGTTTTCCTGCCTGATTGATAATGCAGAAACCGCGGCGGAAATTTCGACTGCTTTTGAAGATCTCGGTTCTCCATTGACGGTATATATTGATTTAAACGTGGGGATGAACCGAACCGGTATTATCCCCGATCTTGCTTACAAACTGTATGAAGATTGTAAAAGCCTTGGCGGTATTGAATTAGCTGGATTTCATGCTTATGAAGGTCATATTCACGAAGCAGATTATACCGTTCGGGAAGAGGCCATTGCGGCGGCATTCCGGCCGGTAACTGACCTGATTGCCAGAATCCGAACCGGGGGCGGCGATGAGCCGATCCTGATTGCTGGCGGAACCCCTGGATTTCCCATCCATGCAGGCCTGAATGATCGTGAATGCAGTCCGGGTACATTTATTTACTGGGATCATGGATACCAGCTGAAATTTACAGAACAGTCATTTTTGCCCGCTGCAGTACTTGCCACCCGGATCATCTCCAAACCGGCGCCCGGGATTATCTGCACCGATCTTGGGTATAAAGCGGTATCGGCTGAAAATGAATTATCGAAAAGACTGGTTTTCCTAAACCTCAGCGATTATACGATCCTTTCACAAAGTGAAGAGCATCTGGCCCTTGCTGTTGCAAATTCTGAAGATCTTCCAATCGGGACCCTGCTCTATGCCCTGCCCTGGCATGTTTGCCCTAGCGTTGCACTTTATGATGCCCTGATAACAGTAGAAAACCAGGAAATAAAAGGCCGGTGGCCGACCAGTGCGCGGAACCGGAAAATATCTGTTTAAATGATACTTTCTTAATTGCGAACCATGTTTACAATTGATGCGCATCTCGATCTCTCAATGAATGCGATGGAATGGAACCGGGATCTTCGGTTACCCGTGACTGCTATACGCCAGCGGGAAGCGGGATTAACTGATAAACCCGATCGGGGCCGGGGCATGGTAAGCCTGCCCGCGCTTCGTCAGGGAAATATCGGCCTTGTTGTGGCTACCCAGATCGCGCGTTATGTAGCTGAAGACAACCCACTTCCCGGCTGGCACTCGCCGCAGCAGGCCTGGGCACAAACCCAGGCACAGTTAAACTGGTACCGCGAAATGGAAAAAGCCGGCGAAATGGTTCAGGTAAATGATCTGCTTAGCCTGAGATCTCAGCTTGCGCTATGGAATAACCAAACAGACAAAAAGCCCATTGGATATATTTTAAGTCTTGAAGGAGCTGATTCGCTGGTAGAACCCGATTATGTGCACACCGCTTATGCCTATGGGTTAAGAGCCATCGGGCCCGCCCATTATGGACCCGGGCGTTATGCGCAGGGAACCGATGCCAGTGGAAAGCTCACTGATTATGGAATTAGACTACTGAAAGAAATGCAGTCGCTGAACATGATTTTAGACGCTACTCATCTCTGCGATGAAAGTTTCTGGCAGGCAATGGAAATGTATCAGGGACCTGTATGGGCCAGCCACAACAATTGCCGGGCGCTGGTGAATCACAACCGGCAGTTCAGCGATGATCAGCTTAAAGCGTTGATTGAACGAGGTGCTGTAATTGGCGGCGCGATGGATGCATGGATGATGGTTCCCGGCTGGAAGCGCGGCATTTCCGATCCGCGCCAAATGGACTGCAATCTGGAAAAAACCATCGATCATTTTGATCATATTTGCCAATTGGCGGGCAATGCCCTGCATATTGGAATTGGCTCGGACCTGGATGGTGCTTTTGGAAATGAACAATCTCCTTACGACCTGGATTCCATTGCCGACCTGCAAAAACTGCCGGCCTTACTCTTGAAAAGAGGTTATTCAGAAATGGATCTTGCAAACATTATGCATGGGAACTGGATCCGGTTCCTGGAAAAGGCATGGGGATAATTAATTCTTTTAAATAAGTATCAGGAACCCGCCAGGCTTAAATTTGCGGTTCATAGTAAGCTCGTTACTTTATTTTTTCAAGCTAAGAAACGTTATATGCCTATTAATACAGGTCTTGTTGGATTTGGAATTTCAGCGAAAGTATTTCATGCGCCCTTTTTAGACCTGAACCCGCATTTTCGGTTAACCAAAGTGGTAGAGCGCTACCGGCAGGATTCCAAATCGGTTTATCCAGATGTGGAGGTGGACAGAAGTATGGAGGAACTGCTGAAAGACGAGTCCATTGAACTGGTAGTTATCACTACACCGAATGAAACGCATTTTCCATACGCCAAACAGGCCCTGCTTGCCGGAAAACATGTGGTACTCGAAAAGCCGTTCACAAACACTACGGCGGAAGCGGAGGAACTAATCAATCTGGCTGAAAAAACGGGAATGATACTTTCTGTTTATCAGAACCGCCGTTATGTTTCGGATTTTCTTACCATCCGGGAAGTGCTGCAATCAAAACAGTTGGGAGAGATCCATGAATTTATTGCCCGATACGACCGGTACCGGGCTGAAGCCAGACCCGCCGCCTGGCGTGAAGCCCCACTAAAAGGAAGCGGCATTTTATATGATCTCGGCCCGCATCTGATCGACCAGGCTTTACACCTGTTTGGAATGCCCAAATCGGTAACAGCCGATATTCGCCTGCAAAGACCTCATGCCCGCGTAGATGATTATTTTGAAATCTGGCTGGATTACGGATTTCTGAAAGTCAGCTTACACGCGGGGATGCTTGTGCGCGAAATGGGCCCGCGATATATGATCCACGGCACCAGTGGTTCCTTTGTAAAATATGGCGAAGATCCCCAGGAGGCAGCATTACGGGCAGGTCAGAAACCAGAGGGCGAACTCTGGGGCAGGGAACCGGAAGAACATTACGGAATTATACACACGGAAAAAGCAGGACAGATTGTCCGCGAAGTATATCCATCACTGCCCGGAAGTTACAATGAATATTACAACAATATATACGCTTCGATCCGCCAGGGAGCGCCGGTACGGGAAACGGCCATCGACGGCTACAATACCATCCGGATCATTGGAATGGCAATTGAAAGTCATGCTGCCGGCAAAACCATCCGGCTTTGATCAAATCAACCCAGCACCGGATTTTTAAAAAAATATTTTACGCCAGGATTGCCCGTTTTATTTGCACAATTCAATTGAATAGGAGGCTTCCGGTGGCGCATCGTACATCATACAAACCATACAATCGGCCGATTTTTTTTCGCTGATCTTAAACCGGAATTTTTGCCCGGCCTTATACGATTCGGAAAAATCACATTTATTGGCCACACTGAATACGTTGTCGTACGTCTGCGCGTCAGAACTCATGGAATCTTTCCATCCATCCACACCAATCGTATCATTGTTCAACACCTGGATAACCGTGGTGGCGCAGGTTACCCGAATGATCCTGCCTTCCAGGCAATCATTTTTTGCGGAATCGAAACAAACAAAAGAAAAAAGCGGCATTAACAATAGGGGTATATAACGCATGATTTTGAAAAAATTAATTACTCCATTCAGATCGATTTATAATCCGGAGGTTTAAAGAAATCAGATAAAAGCTAAAATTATTCCGGAAACGAAACCAATTTTTTTTTTGCAAAAAAAGCAAGCCCGGGATCTGAGTTATTAAATCAAAATTTCGGATTCTGCTCATTGCGGTCTAGATAATCATTTTCTATTGCCTCGAACCTGCTGTATCAACAGTACGAGCTAAGGACCATTTCCTGACCGGAAAACATTGCTGTCCGGTTAATAATTTTCCATTCACGCGAAACCTTTATCAATAATGAATTCGGATCCGTCATTGTAAATGACCCCTTCCACTTTTTTTTAGAAAAAAAGTGGAGCAAAAAAATCGGGCTCCGGAATAATCCTAAAAATTGAAACTCCCGGCTAAATAAAAATAAGTCACAGCTAAAGAATATAACCCAGCAACAGTAGGACTTACGAGCCAACGATCATTTCCGGGCTCTGGTAACAACTGTTTTTATTTTACGCCGTCCGTTTCAATTTTCTTAACGGATTTCTTCCGAGGCCCACTGAGTCCATTTAACCGGACACCAATGATTTGCACATTTTCAAATTATTACTGCCGTCCGTTTTAATTTTTTGAACGGATTTCTTCCGGGGCCTATTGAATACATTTGGCCGGACACAAATGGATTTTACTTTACAGGATATTCTGTCATTAAGCTGCATCCCCGCAGATCGGCATGATCTCTTCTTCCCATCACTTCGAAAGATCCATCCCGGTATAAGCGACCGATATCATCTACCGCAATAAAAGAACAGGAATACAGGTTGGCAAGATCGATCACATTTATCAGCCCGTTCACCATTTCTTTTCCATCCAAATCATTATTACTGTAAACGCTGAGCGCATCGTCTTCTTCGCGGATCAGGACTTTCATCCAGGGCGGACAGTAAAACAGTCCTTTTTCTTTTGAATAAGCCTGCGATAATAATTCCGTCATTCCATATTCCGCATGGATCTGATCTTGCTGAAAGGCTGTTTTCAATAAATGGTGCAACTCATGCCGGGTCAGTTCGCGACGGCGCCCTTTCATTCCCCCGGTTTCCATAATAACCGTATGTTTTAAAGGCATTGGATAGGCGGCGGCAAAATCGAGCAGTGCAAAACTCACCCCAATTAACAGGGTTTTCTGTTGTTTATTTTCAAGATCCTGGAGCAGTTCGGCCAGCTTCGCATATTCATTCAGGTAAAACCCGCTTTGCGGGTGGCCACTGTGCCGGATCAGTTCATCCACCATAAATACCAGCGAAGAATTTTCCCGCTCCAGGTAGGAAGGCAGGAGTCCAATAATACACCAGTCCGAAGCCGAACCATAAAACAAATTAAAACCCTTCGTAAAACTATCCCGATATAGCGAAAGATCTTTTATGTAATGACGGCTGTTTCCCGATTTCGTAGTGCCACTGCTTTCAAAAACCATCTCATCGGTAAATGAGCCTGTTTTAATGGAATGCGATTTAAAAAAATGAACCGGCAGAAAAGGAATTTCGGTCAGTGATTGTACATTGCCGGGATCCCGGCCAAGCGCATTTGCATATTGCCGGTACAAATCATTTTCCCGGTACTGGAACCGAAACTGGTTCAGGGCAAGCGAAACAAAATCAGCGTTTTGCCAGGGGAAAATTTTATCTTCATATTCACAATTCATATAGAAATATCTGATTGGTAGCCTTTACATTTGTACAACATCTTTATTATGCTGTTAAGATTCTCAGGCATTTTGGTTATTATCGCCCTGTTTGGCTGCGGCAAAGATAAGCTGGAGACGAGGCCGTCCATAAAATTTAAAAGCGTTAATTCTACAGAAATTTTCCGCGGCATGCGCCTGGAAGTATTTCTGGAGTTTTCCGATAAAGAAGGGGATCTCAGCTTAGGAGAAGTGGTTTATTTCCGCGACCGGCTGAATCTAAAGCCGCCACCACCGCTGACCGATAAAGCCGACACAGTTTTTTATTCGCTGGCCGAATTTCCGGTTCGTTCAACCGGTGAAATTCAGGTTAATATTCCATACGATTTTATGGATGAGGACCTGAACGATGATGATACCATGATGTTTCGGTTCAGTGTGAAAGACGCTATGGGCAATGTGAGCGATACCATCGATTCGCCCATCGTAATCGCCCGTGGATCTTAAAACAACCCGTAAGCATAGATTTTGCTGAACAGGATTTTCCAGTACTTTATTTTCAGTTCGCTGTTTATAGCTTTGTGTTCCGTTCTGATGGTGCATCAAAGCAATGACCTGCTGCATTTATCCTATAATCACAGCAACTATTATCGCTTCGTTTTTTTCGCCACCATCTGCAGTTATAATTTTCACTGGTATTTTACACCTGATCAGGCCTCTGAAAATGTAAGAGTGAACTGGACCCAGCAGCATAAAACCCTGCACATCATCCTAATTTTAGGCGGAGCGATTGGGGCGGCAATAACGGCGCTCCCTTTATTGGTTCACTGGCCCTGGCTTGCCGGTGCT
>JAEZAY010000146.1 GCA_023427575.1 Bacteroidota bacterium
CCGGGCTCTGGTAACAACTGTTTTTATTTTACGCCGTCCGTTTCAATTTTCTTAACGGATTTCTTCCGAGGCCCGGGGGAATACATTTTACCCGGACACCAATGATTGCCCCTGCCGCTTTTTTTAGAAAAAAGTGGGACAAAAAAATCGGGCTTCGGACAAATCCTAAATATTGAAACTCCCGGAGCCCAGTGAATATAATTAAATGGACATTAAGGATTTTAATGCCGGCAATTTAGTCCCTGAATTTCTGAGTAACCATTAAACCATGAATTCCGCCATCCAGAATTCCGATGCCCAGTCTTCCGAAATCGGGCCGGAGTATATTTTTGCGGTGCCCTGGTGAATTCATCAGGCCCTGATGCGCTATTGCCAGAGTTTGAGCCAGAGCCAGGTTTTCACCGGCAGCCCGATACCGGATCCCACCATCACGCATTCGATCGAATGGCCCTTTGCCATCGGGGGTAACATGCGCAAAATAACCCCGGGCGAACATATCCTGCGAATGGGCCCTTGCAACCGGCAACATTTCCGGATCGGCCACCAGGGGTTTAAGGCCTTCCTTCTCCCTTTCCTGGTTTACCAGCTCCAGCATCCGCTCTTCCAGATCGGCCCGTGGCCGGGGATTGGATACAGTGAATGGCAGTTTTACCGATTCCTCCGAACCGGGCTCAACCGTCAGTTTATTCATGTTTCGCCGCACCGCTTCATCAAAAACCGGCGAAATCTTCGATTCCAGCCATTCGGCGGGGCCAGACAACCTGCCGGCAATCCGGCTTTCACGGGTTTTTTCCGAAATATTTTCAGAGATAGGAAGCGCGAGCAGCAGCGCCGACACCACTATCGCATTGATTATCCCATTCACCAATCCGGGCAAAACGCCGAGCAGGCGGTTAATGCTGTTTTGATGTGCTTCCGCCGGTATGGTGGCCAGAATTATATTCAGAATGGTTCCAATCAGAATCCTCGAAACCAGCATAATCAGGATAAAAGAGCCGGGACGGATCCAGGCGCCGGGGAAACTGAAATTTTGTTCGATCCAGTTTGCCAGGTAGGGATATAAAAAGTAGGCGGACAATACCGACCCTACCAGGGCGACCAGATTAAAAAACGCCACGGCAAAGCCTTTCTGCATGCCGCCCCATGCAGAAAAAACCAGGATCAGCAGTAAGAGTATGTCAATCCAGTTCATATATAAGCTGTTCATTAAGGATTTGCCAAAAAACACTGTAAATTTCAACCTGAAATTAGGACATGGCGGTAGAATATACGACTTCCATAAAAAAATTTGAAAAGCAGGGTGAGAAAACCGGGTGGACCTATATTGAAGTTCCTTCAGATCTCGCCGGGGAATTAAATCCCGGGATTAAAACCTCTTTTCGCGTTAAGGGAAAAATTGATTTTTATTCTTTTGAGGGGGTCAGTTTATTGCCCATGGGAAAAGGGAATTTTATAATTCCACTCAACGCTAACATGCGCAAGCAGATCCGGAAATCAAAAGGTGCAAGTGTAAACGTATTGCTGGCGATTGACCATAAACCCATTCTTGCTCCGGAATGGCTGATGCAATGTCTTAAAGATGAACCGGCGGCTTTAAAAACGTTCGATTCATTTACCAAAGGCCATCAGCATTATTTTATCAAGTGGATCGAGTCGGCCAAAACAGAAGGAACAAAAGTGAAAAGAACAGCGCGGATGATTAACGCGCTGGCGAAAGGGATGGATTTTTCTGCCATGCTGCGATCGAAAGAAGGCTTCTAGCCTGGTTAACCCCTATTCTCAGGCTCTTGTTTGGATAACAGGTCAATCAGCGTTTCGTCATCCACTTCTTCTGTTTCCTTTAATTCGCTTTCATGCCGCTTGTACTCCGTTTTAGTGACCTGTAATTTATGAATACAGGAGAAAACCAGTTCCTCCTCATCCAGTTCCAGCCTTCCCACTTCCGCATCATAATATATGCAGTCATCGGTAAAGTCAACCTGACAATTCCAGACGGCCCGGTACTGCAATGTTTCCGGATCAATGATATAATCTCCGAATCTGACTGAACGGTTCATAGTGTATAAAATAAGCAGGCTGAAAAACAGCAAAGTTTATTCAGCCTGCAGTTGATTAAATTAAATGGCGGGTACAGAAGCGCTATTGTTTGATAAACGCCTTTGCCTGCCGTAACTGGCTGCCTATTATAAGTTCCACCCGGTAGTATCCACGGTGCAATGAACTGATATTGATATTTTGCTGGAACATATTATGATTTTTATTTACGGTTATCTTCTGAACGATCTTACCTGTAATGTCATAAATATGGATAACCCCGCGACCCATGCTGCCATCAGCGATCCGGATATTAATCTGATCGGATGCCGGGTTTGGATATTCTGCCAGCAGCTCTTCCTGAACCGGCGCCCGGTTTACCAGTTCAACGGTATTTGTTGAAATGGTTGTGCGTTTGGGGAGAACCTGGATCGTCAGATCATCGGTTGCCGTCCTGTTCAAATTATCGGTTACCCGTAAGCGTAACACATAGCTGCCCTGTTCCAGATTCCGGATTCTTGTACTGGCAGCATTCGGATTTTCAATCCATGCGCCGGCACTTCCGCTAATTTTTGACCATTCGTATTTCACTATCGTGGTGTTGGTTCCGGCGGTACCGCTTCCGTTTAGGTTGGCAGTATTTGCCGGCACATTGATGGTGATGTCATTTCCTGCTTTTGCCACCGGCAGCGTTTCATCGCCCGGAGGTGGCGGGGGCGGCGGTGGCGGTGTTGGTGGAAGGGGTTCTTCAGCATCTACACTTGTTCCATCGGAACGGAGAACAATTATTTTCATTTCATCCGAGCTGCTCAGATTGCTGTTATCGGTTACGGTTAACCGAAGAACATAGGTTCCTGCTTTCAGGCTCCTCATCCGGGTATTCATCGCATTCGGATTTTCAATCCATGCCGCAGCATCGCCACTGACTTTAGTCCACTGGTATTTAGTAATCGTTCCATCCGGATCACTGGAAAGTTCGCCCTTGATATTTGCTGAATTAGCCGGCTCTTTCATGGTATAGTCCGCGCCGGCATTCGCTACCGGAGGTTTGTCTGTACCCGGCAGACCTTCACTGGCGAAATCATACGCGTTAATGATCACGGCGGCATTGAATCCATTGGCAGCAGTGCTGGTGGTGGAAAAGTTCAACATCACTGAACCCGTTTCATCGGGCATAACATCATCGATATAAACAATCTTGCTTGTATTGCTCCATGAATTCAGATAAACGGTGCGGGTGCCGATGGTATAAGTGGCCGTATAATTCCCTTTAAACCATCCGTTCGGCCCTGAGCTTCCTATAAATCCAAACCGGTACCGTTTGGCCCTGTTAAGTCCGGATACCTTGATCTGGCTCAACTGACTTTTATCGAGCCAGTAGTTCGCCTGTAAAACGTTATCAGGAACAATACCTGAATTGTCGCCGGTGCGCATTCCTGCGTTAAATTCACCATTGAACACTTTTTCAATCCGCATTGAAATTCCGGAATTCGCACCCGACTGATCCTTCAAATTGGAGAATGTATGATTTGCTACCGGATTGGCCACCGTATTATTCCATGGTGCTGCCTGCGATGGAACAGCCGAATTAAAATTGACCAAAACCGTTGTTTGCGGGGTGGTTAGCGTTGCTTTATTACTGAACCCCGAAAATTCGGTTCCTGTTTTAGACCGTACTCTGAACCAGTACTTGGTATTCGGATTGAGTGAACTCATCCGGTACGTGACGGTATTGCGTGGCAGGTTAACGGTTGCCAGGTTTTGTGTAAAGGCTGAATCCGTTGCCCTTTGCAACTGGTAGCCGTCAGAACTGTTTTCCGCGGCGGCGCGGTCAGACCAGCTTAGGTCTACCACGGTACGATCTACCGCTTCGGCGAACAGATTTACCGGATTGAATGGCGCCATCGATGATGAATATTCTTCGATTACCAGCGCGTTCAGATACATGGAGGCTGAAGGACTTATTCGTGTGAGCGTTACCGTAATAGTACCTGCTGCGTCCGGTACAAGGCCATTCAGGTTGGCAGTTCTTTCGGTATTGTACATCGCATTGAGCTGGGCAGTTTGATTTCCGGAGCTGTACTGCGTGATGGCGGGCAGGCCTTCGTTCTGGCTTCCCGTGAATACCACATTATACAACATGGAAGGATTCAGGCCGCCGATCCGGAACTGCCGGGTTTCATTGGCGTCTGTAATGCCTCCTGCAAGAACGGCATCGGTGTACACTCCGGAATTATTGCCGCTTATATGGCCGAGGTCAGTCGTAGATGACCAGCTATGAATGGATGTAAGCGTAAATCCGGTATTAACATTACCAACGTCTTTAAGATTACTGATCACTGAATTCGCGCCGCGTGATCCAAGCCAGTTATTCCAGGGCGCTGGTGCCGAACGGGAGGAGCTGCCAAAGTTAACCATCACCGTTCTCGCATTACCATCGGAAACGGTCAATACAAAACTGCGGCTGCTTTCAGCTTCTTTATTATCTCTGGCCACCACTTTGATCGTATGAATACCGATATTGGAAGCGGTGGGTGTGGCCGTAATCCGGTAGTTATCGCCGGTCAGCTTTTGAATATTTACAAAAGCCGGTTTGTTTTCAATGCTAACAGTTACCTGGTCTGTCGCCGAATCTTTAACGGTGAAATTGATCTGCGCCGTAGTTCCGGAAGTAACGGTGGTATTGCTGATTGTGCTGATCACCGGGGCAGTATTTCCAATTTCAGTTCTGGCTGCCGCTTCATTGCTGAGCGCGGCTGCACCGGTATTATTCACTGCCCGTACAATGTAATAGTAATTTGTATTCTGAACCAGGTTATTATCGGTATGTGTTACAGCATTGGCCCCAGTGATCCGAATCAGGGTATATGGGCCTCCGGAAGAGGTGGCCCGGTAAATTTCGTATCCGGTTTCATTTGAAGCAGGGTTTGGCGCATCGGTCCAGCTAAGTTTTACCGAGGTTTGTGATAGCGTCTCCGTGGTCAGATCGGTAGCCGGAGCGGGCTTTGGAGTTCCATTGGCGTTCACTACGGTAAACACTCCGGAGAAGTTGGATCCGCAGTTATATGCCTCGAAATAGCGACCCCGGTATTGACCTACTGCTGCTGTATAC
>JAEZAY010000242.1 GCA_023427575.1 Bacteroidota bacterium
GATGTGGCCGATGTTCGCGATACGATCATGAGCGGCTGGGGTACTTTTGATACACATGCCGGTCCTTCCAATCTCCGCTATGGGTTTGACAACCGCATCTGGGGCGTGGTAGGTTATTCGGGGTTCCGGGGCAAGGTGGATAAGGATTCACTGCGTTTCGGTTCCGGCCTCTTTAGTTTTAATACCAACGGAAAGGAGCTGGAGTTTTTATCGACCACCAGCAATAATACCTGGGGTCTTGGGTTTTCCGAAGAAAACGATGTGTTTATTTCTACTGCCAACAATACTCATAGCGGGTTTTATGGAATTCCATTCCGCCATTTACAGAAAGCCGGGATCCGTGAATCCGGAATAGAAAAGATCGATGGGCATTATAGCATGCATGTGGTTACAAAAAATCTTCGGCAGGTGGATGTTTTTGGCGGCTTTACAGCGGCTGCCGGTCATAGTTTGTACACGGCAAGAGCCTTCCCGAAAGAATACTGGAACCGGGTTGCCTTTGTAACAGAACCAACCGGCCGGCTGATTCATAAACATATCCTCGAACCATCAGGATCAGGATTTCGGGAAAAAGGAGATGGATGGAATCTGCTTGCCAGCGCGGATGAATGGGCAGGGCCGATACAGGCTGAAGTAGGTCCGGATGGCGCGGTCTGGATCCTCGACTGGTACGATTTCATTATCCAGCATAATCCCACTCCGGAAGGATTTGAAAATGGAAAAGGGAATGCATACATCATACCGCTGCGTGATAAAGAACGGGGCCGGATCTATAAACTGAAGTATAAAAAATCCCCGCTTTCACAAAAGATCACACTGGATAAATCGGATCCCGCCGCGCTTGTAAAAGCGCTGGGTAATGATAATATGTTCTGGCGTCAGACGGCACAGCGGCTGCTGGTCGAATCGGGCAATAAGACAATTGTTCCGGAACTGATAAAACTTGTTCAGAATAAAGAACCGGACGAGGCTGGGATCAATGCGCCGGCAATTCATGCCTTATGGACAATGCATGGTTTAAAGGTATTGGATGGAGCCGACAGAAAAGCGATGGACGCAGTTGTTCAAGCGTTAAAACATCCTTCTCCCGGCGTGCGAAAAGCTGCGGTAATGGTTTTGCCTTCAACGGCAGCGACTCTTGCCGCTTTTACAGCTAATAAAATGTTTACCGATCCCGATCTACGGGTGCGCCTGGCTGTTATACTTGCAGTGAACGATATGAAAAGCAATGATCAGCTTGGGCCGATACTTCTTACCATGGCCGGAAACCGGCAAAATGCGGAAGATAGCCGAATCAGGCAGGCTTTGCTGGTAGCGACCACTGTTCACAAAAACGGATTCAGAACCGCTTTAAAAAACAAAGGCTTAAGTGAAAATGCGCCCCTTGGAAAAATGAACCTGGTGCAGCGAATGGCAGCCGGAGAAAGGCTTAGGGCCTGGAATTTATGGTACGGATACAATGAAAGACCGGAACGCGCGCCCGATGTAAAAGGCCGGGAATTCAATATCACCGGTTCAGTGGAAAAGGTTGGGGAAAAATTATCCGATGGAATTATTGTTGCCCACGGCAATGTAAAAGAGGGTTATGTTCTGTATCTGGACCAGGGAATCCTGAAATTCGCGATCAACCAGAATGGCAAATCGTATGAATTAAAAACTCCGGCCGCTATTAAAGATTCGGCCCGTTTTTCCGCCCTGCTTCTTCAAAACGGCAATGCAAGATTAATGGTGAATGAAAAGCAGGTGGCGCAGGCCAAATTGCCTGGTTTGTTCCGGCAGGTTCTGCCAGTTGGAATGCGGGTGGGCTCTGATCTGAACAGAAATGAAGATAAAGTTGCTTCTTATCCCGATACATCGCGGATGCGCAACCGCTTACAAAACCTGAAGCTGGAAACATTGGATCCATTAGTGGCGGAGGCTGCGGCCGATGCCAAACCAGATCAGGTAATAACCATTAACGTGCTTAAGAACGTTATGAAGTTTGACAAGGAGCTGATAACCGTGAAAGCAGGAACCAATGTGCAGATTATTCTTAATAATCCGGATTTTATGCAGCATAATCTGATCGTGATAAAACCGAATACTACCGAAAAAGTGGGAGCGGCAGCGGATAAAATGGCGGTGGATGCGGATGGCGCGAAACAAAATTATATACCGAGAATGCCGGAAGTGCTATTTGCTACACCGTTGGTAAATCCGGAAGGCAGGTATGTACTGCGGTTTAAAGTGCCTTCAACCCCGGGCGATTATCCTTATCTCTGTACATTCCCCGGTCACTGGAGAATAATGAAAGGGATCATGCGGGTACGCAATTGAGATTTGTTTAAAATTATCCTGTATTAAAATCACGGGATTGAAAAATCATCCTCTATCTCTGAATCAAACCGGTTGTTTTATTTGACCGAAGTTTTGATGAATAGATCCGGATATAAAAATCGCTATGATAACACCATTTAAGTTTGGAGCATCAACCTGGCTTTGGACATCTCCTTTTCGAACCGCCCTGGCAGAAGAATTATTTGCGAAAATCTCCGGACTGGGGTTTCAGGCCGTTGAAATTGCAGTGGAAGATCCGGCATTGATAGATCCGGTTAAACTAAGGCAGATTGCCGAACAATTCAACCTCGACATCATTGTATGCGGCGCATTCGGACCCGGAAGAGATCTGACGCATGCGGATGAAGCAGTTCATGAACAATGTTTTGATTATATCCGAACCTGTCTTGATTTCTGTGTGGAAATGAAATCGGCGTTTTTTGCCGGGCCACTCTATTCAGCGGTGGGGAAAGCGCGGATGATACCCGCCGATCAGCGAAAAAAAGAATGGGAGCTGGCCGTAAAAAATGTTCGGAAGGCCTGTGAGCTTGCAGCGGAAAGGGGAATTGAAATTGCCATCGAACCCCTGAATCGTTTTGAATCGGATATGATCAATACGGCGGCCGATGCATTTCAGTTTATCCAGGACATCAACCATCCTGCAG
>JAEZAY010000256.1 GCA_023427575.1 Bacteroidota bacterium
GTGCAGGCCCTGTTCTTCCCCACCCCATAGCGCAATGCGAATGGTTCTTTTGGGAGCCAGGTTCAGGGTCTTGAAAATGCGTACCGCTTCCATCATTACGGCACATCCCGATGCGTTATCGGTAGCGCCGGTAGATCCGTGCCATGAATCCAGATGGCCTCCCAGCATAACAATCTCTTCCTTCAAACCTGGATCAGTACCCGCAATTTCAGCAACCACATTATACCCTTTTGTATCGCTGGTAAACCATTTCACTTTAACATCCAGTTCAACAGAAACGGGAATTTTGTTTTTCACCAAACGCTGAATGCTGTTATAATCTTCCAGTGCGACTACTATATCGGTGAAGTTTGCCGGTGCGCTCTTTGCATAAGAACCACCACCGGAAACAAACAGCGTTCCGTCTTTACCACGAACCGAGGAGGTCAATATGGCAATTGCCCCCTCTTTGGCAGCGAAATCTTTTATTTGGTTTAGGCTTAAAGCACCTGCATTGCCCGATCTGAAGCCGGTTCGTACAATTGAACTGGTATCTGCTGCCGCCATTCCCGATAAGGTGGAATCCTGGAAACGGAATGCCTGCGGCTGAAAGTTGATCTGCAGGCGAATTTCATCGGAGGGGATAATGATCTTGCCTTTCAGCTTTCCTTTATACTGCTCAAGTGCCGCACTATCCTTCGCCTCGATCATTACAACTTCACCCTGCTTCAGGCCGCCGGTACCGGCCACCCAGGCTTTTGGAAATCCAACAATGGGTTTATAATAAGGCGCTTTTAAAGCGATATAGGATCTTTCAAGTTCCCAGCCCTTGCCCCATTCGCCCCAGGGTTCCAGTTTGGCATTTACCAGTCCCCATTCCGCCAGTTTATTTTTCGACCAATTGGCCGATTTAGTATAGCCAGGCGAATTGGCCAGCCTTGGCCCGTTTACATCGGTAAGGAAAAAAGCGATGTCCATAACCTGCGAACGGTTCAAGCCTTCATCACGGATCTTTTGAACAATGGCGGCATCGCCCGCCGATTGAGACCGGACAGAGATGATAATGGAAAACGATAAAATAAAAAGGACCAGTTGCTTCATACCTGCGTTGGTTTTGGAATGGAAAAAATAATTGAACGCCTTAAACTTATGTAGAAGTTTTTACTCAGCAATAAGAATAACCAACAAACTGCAAAACAGGATCGCAATGGCCCCTTTTTTACTATGGATGCTTAAATATTTTTCACACAAAAGTTGATTATGAAGAAAACGACCCTGTTTTTGTTAGTTAGTTTCAGTTTTTTATTTACAAAAGCCCAACTTAATATTTCGGCGGGTCCGGCGGCCGGTTTTGGCCATTCCTGGATTAGTGGTGAAGGCAATAACAATTATAAAGCAGCGGGTAATTTTGGATTACAGATTATGTACAGCCCGATCGAACATTTCGGCATCGGCGGTGATATCCTTTATTCCATCGAAGGCGGCACAAAAGAAATGTCTGGCGTGGAAGTGACCACCAGGCTTAATTTTCTTCGGTTGCCCATCACCGGTACTTATTTTTTCAACAATTATGGCGACCGCGTTCGTCCAAAAATTTCATTAGGCCCCTCGATCGGATTTTTGCTGGGCGGAAAAACAGAATTTAATGGTGTTGAACGCGATGCCGGCGATGATTATAAGTCTATTGATCTGGGACTGGTAGCCAAGGGCGGTGTTAATTTACGCCTGATTCCAAATACCTGGCTGACCATGGACGTGAATTATTATCACGGTTTGCTCGACGTATCTGAAATAGAATCACAGAATAATAAAAACCGGAACATTGGATTTAATCTTGGTTTATTATTCGGAATCGGAACCCGTCGTTAGTTGAGGCTAATAACTGAAACTTACTTTTTTTCAATTGCCAACCGTTTACGGTCGCTCACCTGCGCCGTAAGCGGTTTTTTTATCATTTTTGCAATCACGTTGGCCCCTACTTTTTCGCCCTGGGTAAATCCGTGGTCAATGGCATCCATAAAATGAATTCCCCCATAAAACCGGCTGATCGCCGCTTCCTCTGCCGCCTGTCTGAAAGACTTAAATTCGCGGGGCGGAAGACCGTAGCGAACTTCTACCGTATCTGTATAACCGAAATCCTCGCCGAAGAACCGGCTAAGAACAACCGAAGATGCCGCTGAAACCGTAGAATGACCGCTCAGGTATTCCGGGAAAGGCGGGGTTTGTAAAACAGGCTCCCAACCGGGATCAATGTACTTGCGGATGGCCGTTTCCGGGCGGATTCGGTTGCTCCGGTATTTTTCGTCCCAGCAACTGATAAAACCGTCCATTAAGGCGATAGATACTGCCGAAAAGATCTGCATGGATTCTTCAAAAGACTTATTTGCTTTTCCACAGGCAATACCGGTAATACCGAGCCAGTGTGCCCCCGGCGAAATTTTCTTCAGCCCCACCATCATGTGACCATTGTCCTGCAACGCAAAAGGATTACAATCCCAGAAAGCAGCAATCGCTCTTTTTTCAGTTGTAATGGTGTCGGAATAATTCTCCATCATCATTTTAAAAAATGAAGATTTTGGGT
>JAEZAY010000353.1 GCA_023427575.1 Bacteroidota bacterium
TTGATCGGAATTTTGTCGGGTAAAGAACGTACTAAAAGCCAGACAGCCCTCCTGTATTGCCTGGCCAATCCGGCCCTGAGCTCGGTGGTGGCGGGAATCCGGACGGAAAAACAACTTAAAGAAGCCGCAGGCGTTTTTGAGGTTCCCGCCCTGACTGAATCGGAGCTGAACCAACTCCGGGAAAGCATTCCGGCCGGCACCTACGATCAGCACCGATGAAAACGATGCCGCCGGCATGGAGCATTTACCGGTCGACCGCCCATCCTGCGGATTCATACATAGTAACAAACATTTCATTTGGATTGATTGGAATTTTCAGCATTAATGAATTACTTTCCCTTAAAATCCCCCAAATGCAGGAACGTTGGCTTAAAGTCATCGGGATCGTTTTCACGCTAAGCATGAATGTTCAGTTAAAAGAACTGCTGCTTGAAGACCTGACCCGCAAAGACCTGTTGCAGATCTTTATAGTATTGATTAGCGTGATCGCCCAATGGGAACTTGCGCATCTGATCACCAGACTGATGCGGAAATATTTTTCCGGACTAACGCAAACGCGCAAGCGATTTGCGCTCACCTTCCTGGCCTGCGTGCCGGCAATTATTTTTATTCAGATCGTTACGGATATAATTTTACACAAAGCGCTACCCGGTGAAACGATTTTAAGTGTAGACAGGCTTTGGGTAATTTTCTGGTATTCAACCTTTGTTTCATTCACCTGCATTGGCCTGTATGAATCGGGCTACTACTATTCGCGGTTCAGCAAATCGGAACTCGAAAAGGAAGAGTTGCGGCGCTCCAATCTCTTAAGCCAGTTTGAGTCACTGAAAACCCAGGTGAATCCGCATTTTCTTTTTAACAGTTTGAATTCACTCAGCGCGCTGATCAGCCGGGATCCACCGAAGGCGGAACAATTTGTGGAAGAGATGTCTAACGTTTACCGGTACCTGCTTCGAAGCAGCGAACAGGAGCTGATAACAATCCGGGAGGAGATGGATTATCTTCAGTCTTTCCTCCATTTATTACGAACCCGGTTTGGCGAGGCTTTGCAGGCCGACATCAATATTTTACCTGATCATCTGGATGATCTTATTCCGCCATTAACGGTCCAGATACTCGTTGAAAACGCGATCAAATACAATGAACTATCCAGGGAGAACCCGCTGGAAGTGATGATTTTTTCAACCACCAGCGACCGGCTTCATATCGTTAATAATTTGCAGCGGAAACACCGCGAAGTAAGCTCCGGCAAAGTGGGCCTAAGCAATATCATCGGAAAATACCGTCTTTTAAAGCAGGCAGATGTGGAAGTGCATGATACCGGTGAAGAATTCATGGTAATGCTACCTCTTATTAAAACGCGAGAAAATGCAGGTATTACTCGTTGAGGACGAAGAGCTAAGTGTTGAAAGGCTGCAAAGGCAATTGCTGACAATTGATTCTACCATTATCATTTCGGGAATAGCGGGCAGCATAAAGGCAGCTGTGAGCTGGTTGCAGCAAAATCCTGCTCCAGACCTTATTCTAATGGATATAGAACTGAGCGATGGTCAATGCTTTAATATTTTCAGACAAACGGAAATTACATCAAGGGTAATTTTTGTCACCTCCTTTGATGAATCTGCCATGCATTTGTTCCGGAAGAATAATTTTCAGTACCTGTTAAAACCAGTCCGGTTGGATGAGCTGGAAGCCGCGCTCACAAAGATCAGGTCTGAAATTCCGAAAGCGGAAAAGATAGATATTGAATCACTGATTGCCTCCTTTAAAAAACAGGAATACAGGAGTCAGATCCGAAACCGGCTGCTTGTGAAGCAGGGCCATAGCATCCGTGCGATAGAAACCTCGGCAATTGCCTATATATTTATGAACCGGCAGTATTGTTATGTAAGAGCCAGAGATGGTGAAACTTATTCTGTTCAGCACAAGCTTGACCTGCTGGAAGAAATGTTAGATCCGAAGGAATTTTACCGGGTCAATACGGAGTTTATCATCCATCGCTCGGCAATCACTGCATTACATCCGCAAAACGGCTCATCTAAACTTATCCTGAATCCGGAAACGGAAAAAGAAATCCGCTTAAACCAGCATCAGCTTCACTCATTGATGGAATGGAAAAAAAGATGAGATTCTTCTTGTTCAAATCCTTTGGCCCGCCAAATTTCACATGATCATGTATTTTCCGGGAATTTTAATTCTATGATCTTTACCGGATTCTTTCACGGGCCTGGTAAGCTGGCAGAAATAATAAAGTTGTTGCTTCGCGGATTATAAACAGACCTCCGGCGAAATGGCAATCATCCTCTGCTTATCAATATTAGGAAACCGCAGCCTGTACCCTATCTAAAAAGCTGAATCCGGTTCAGCAGAAGAAATGTTTTAAATAAAGGATGTTTATTTAAGATTCATTCTAATCAAATTAATTTATAAAAATAAAACGTGTGCGATGAAGAAGTTTTTGTTAATCAGTATGATTTTACTTGCCGTTACGGGGTTGATATCCTGTCGGAAAATTATTGGAAAGGGTCCTTTGGTAACCGAGATCAGAACAGTGTCGGATTTTAATTCAATCAGTTTTGACCTGCCCGGCGAACTGGTATTTACGGAAAGCAATATCCGGAAAGTTGAAATCGAAGCGCAGCAAAATATTATTGATGTAATCGAGACCTATGTCGTCGGAACGGATCTGAAGATAAAACTGAAACATAACACCAATATACGTTCAAGGGAAGATATTAAAGTATATGTAAGCGGGCCATCGGTTAATGCTCTGGCTGTAAACGGCTCAGGTGATATCCGGATTACAGATCAGTTTAGGCCTAACAACTTAAGGCTGTCCGTAAACGGTTCAGGACATATATATGTAAATGATCTGGTAACCAAAACGCTGGATTTATCGATCAGAGGGTCCGGAAATATTATGATTAAAACCGGCGAGGCGGAAGAAGAACAGATAGATGTGAGCGGGAGTGGCGAGATTGATCTGCTTGGAATTTCAGCCCTTTCAGCCGATATAAATACCAGCGGATCTGCAACGGTGAAGGTACAGGTGAGCGAAGATTT
>JAEZAY010000397.1 GCA_023427575.1 Bacteroidota bacterium
GCATAGCGATCATCAGCCTTTCCTTTTACAGGGAATTCCAACCGGTGGCGGAGCTGCGGCATCACTGGCGGAACATGCCCGGAAATGTTATCATTCTGATTGCGACGATTTTGACCTGGTAGATGAAGCCGGAATGAAAAATACGGTTCGCTTCAGTACCATGCTCATTTATGGCCTTGCGGATGCGGCAGAGATTCCGGCAAAACGTTTAAGCGATGAAGAAACAAAAACCTTCTTCATAAAAAACAATCTGAAAGAACCGCTGGTAATTGCCGGAGACTGGAGATGGCAGGATTAACCTGTTTTCTTATTCAGCTCTTCCCAACATTGTAGTTGTTTTCCTATTTCAGGACAAATTTGGCCGTAATATTCGGGTTGCAAAAAAATTTCATTTTGTTTTTTCAATAATCAATTTCCCGTTTCACCCTTGAGATGCAATCACTTATACGATTGCCGCGAGTGTTTGACAACTGACTGATTCTGCCGGTGGCAGGTTTCGGAACAATGCTTGTTTTAACTCCGGCATCAAAGTAATTGTATGAACATTTTTTATAAACCACTGCTGCTTGTTTGTGTTATGGGATTAACACAAATGAATTTTGCCGGCACAGGCCGGGCCTGGGAGCAGGCAATTATACAAAATGTGTTTCCTAATGAAGATCTGGTACTCCTTACAGTAAAGGCCAATCATCGCAATCAGGTGATGCTTTCCTGGAATACCGGACTTTCCAACGATTATCATTATACGATCGAGCGAAGCTCAGATGGAACGGAATGGAAAACCATTGCCATTTTTTTTCCTTCTGAAGAACAGGAGTTAAAATCGTACAATTATACGGATGGACCTCTTAAAGGCAGGTTCTTTTATCGCATTGCATCTGTAAGCCGGTCAGGTAAAAGTTTTTACAGTGCTTCAAAAATGGTTAGTACGATTAACAAAATAGCGGTCAGTGTTTACCAATCCAGACCTCATACTATTGTCGCCGAAATCGCCCCCGCATTCGCTGATCCTGGATTTGCATTGGTTTTGATGAATGGACAAACGATTACAAAAAGGACATTTTCGAAACTGAATGGACAGCTTGCTTTTACAGCAAACCCTGAAGCCGTGAACCCATGTAGTTCAGACAGCAGATTTCGGAAGAGCTGAAGCGACAAAGTTGGTTTTTAATCCGTCCCCTTTATTGGAGACAAGGCCCTGGGCTTTTGCCCGGGGTTTTTTATGAAAATCCCGGAAATAAATTGTACACCTAACGTTATCGTATAACCGCTCAATGTTCGTATGGTGAAGGACTGGTGCTGGTCCAGCCGCCATCTATGATCAAGGTCTGACCGGTTATATGACCTGCTGCCGGTGAAACCAGGAATAAAGCTGCATTGGCAATATCCTGAGGTGAAGCGGGCCGGCCGATTGGGGTCAGCTTGGACCAGGTTTTTGCATAGTCTTTGTCGGAAACCGTTCGTTCGGTTAAGGTTGCACCCGGTGCCACCGCATTGATGGTAATATTATATGGCGAAAGTTCGATGACAAGATTTTTGGCCAGCATTTCAAGCGCTGCCTTCGTCATTCCATAGGCCGCGAGGTTTTCATGAGCCTGATGGCCTGTTACGGAAGACATGAGCAATACCCGGCCTCCGCTTTTCTGAGCCCGGAACTGTTTGGCTGCCGCCTGTACAAAGAAGAAGCTTCCGAACAGATTTACCTTAACCACCCGCTCGAAAGATTCCGGACTGTAATCAAAAAAGCCGGCAAATAATGTGATCCCGGCATTGGCAATTACAATATCTACTTTACCAAATTTCGATACGGCGGTTCCAATCATTTCATCAATACAATTCAAATCTGAAGAATCGCCGGGAAGCGGGAAACAATTACCCCCTTCTTCGCGAATTCGCGCTGCGGCATTATCCGCCAGTTCGGTTTCTATATCATTCAAAATAACCGAAGCCCCATGACTGCACAACTGCCGGCAGATTTCAAACCCGATTCCCTGCCCGGCCCCGGTAACTATTGCGGTCTTACCGCTGAATGTATCATTTGTAATCATTCGCCTGATTTTTCAATGCTTTTGTTTCGTTATTGCACCCTCCAAAACTATTAATGCGAATCTCTCGATACTTCTGATCCCGAGCCCCCCTTCAGAAAGTCCAGATCGGCGCCTTTGCTGGCCTGTTCCACATGCCGCACATACAGTTGCACATAGCCGCGGTTAAATGCTTCCGGCTGAAATACCCATTGCTGCTTGCGCCGGTTTAATTCATCATCGCTCAGGTGAACATGCAGGCTCCGGTTTGGAACATCGAGTGTGATCAGATCGCCGGTTTGTATTACGCCAAAGTTGCCTCCTGTAGCAGCTTCAGGTGATACGTGTAACACAACCGTACCGAATCCGGTACCGCTCATTCTGCCGTCGGAAATCCGCACCATATCATGTATGCCCTGGTCGAGAATTTTTTTAGGAAGTCCGAGATTTCCCACTTCCGGCATTCCCGGATACCCCTTCGGACCGGCATTTTTCAGTACCAGAACCGTTGAAGGATCTACATCAAGTTCGGGGTCGTCAATGCGTTCTTTATAATCTTCAATATCGTCAAACACCAAAGCCTTGCCGGTATGTTGCATCAGTTCAACCGAGGCCGCCGATGGTTTAATTACAGCCCCTTCTTCGCACATATTTCCTTTTAACACAACAATGCCGGATAATGGATTGAAGGGATTTTCAACGGTGGCGATCACATCACGATTGTAACAGATCGCCGGTTCATAGTTTTCACCAAGGGTTCGGCCATTGGCTGTTATCGCATCATTGTTCAGGAATTTTTCCAGCTCCTTCATAACGGCTGGTAATCCGCCTGCATAATACAGATCCTGCATAAAAAATTTTCCCGAAGGCTGAAGGTTTGCGATCAGCGGAATGGAGACAGACAGAGGATCAAAATCTTCCAGTTTTAAATCAACGCCGATCCGGCCGGCGATGGCCAGCAGATGTATAATAAAATTGGTTGAACCTCCGATTGCGGCATTTACCATGATGGCGTTATCGAAAGCCTTTCGGGTAAGTATATCCGAGAGTTTAAGATCTTCTTTTACCATTTCCACGATCCGCAGCCCCGATAGCTGCGCCAGCACCTT
The DNA here is from genome assembly GCA_023427575.1 of Bacteroidota bacterium. Lineage (GTDB taxonomy): Bacteria > Bacteroidota > Bacteroidia > Chitinophagales > Chitinophagaceae > Flavitalea. Next base: position 3,134 of record JAEZAY010000397.1, read on the forward strand.
CCTTCTTGCATCGGCAGCAGGAATGGCTGCATTGCCCGGCAGAGTCAATCCAAGCGATTCTACCATACATGCCATGGAAGAAGCCGTGCCCATCACCGCGCAGTGGCCCCTGCTGCTGCACATGGCCGATTCGGTGGCAATAAATTCTTCCTGAGTCATCTTACCGGTACGGAAGTCTTCGTTAAAGCGCCATAGATCGGAAGTTCCGATGTGTTTGCCCTTGTGCATCCCGGCCAACATGGGTCCGCCGCTAACAACTATGGTGGGAATGTTTACACTGCAGGCACCCATTACCAATGAGGGCGTTGTTTTATCGCAGCCGCATAATAAAACCACTCCATCTACCGGGTTGGCACGAATGGATTCTTCCACATCCATGCTTGCCAGGTTCCGGTACAACATGGCGGTCGGTTTTATCAATGTTTCGCCCAGGGACATAACCGGAAACTCAACCGGGAATCCACCGGCTTCCAGAACGCCTCGCTTTACTGATTCGGCCAGTTCCCTGAAATGCGCATTGCAGGGTGTTAACTCCGACCAGGTATTACAGATACCTATTACCGGCTTATCCCGAAATTCATAATCGGGAATGCCCTGGTTCTTCATCCAGGCCCGGTAAATAAATCCATCCTTGCCCTGCTTTCCAAACCAGTTGCTGCTTCTTAGTGTTTTTGACATAACAATCGTTGAAGAATGAATGTACGAATTTGTCATTCACGAATGAAGTCTGAATGCCATGATCAATGATGGAAAAACCAAACCGTTGGGTCCGGGTAATAATTTTCCTTTTACCTGGAATCGATATCAATAAGTAACAGCAAAAGATTATATTTCCGAGTCTGGAGTCTGGAGTCTTCTTACGAGCTAAAGATCATATCCTGGCTTTGGTAACAACTGTTTCTACTAATTCCACGCCGTCCGTTTTGAATTTGCGTGTAACCTGTATCAACAGTAGGTTACGAGCAGTCATTGTGAACGACCCCTTCCACTTTTTTTTAGAAAAAAAGTGGAGCCAAAAAACGGGCTCCGGAATAAATCCTAAAAATTGAAACTTCCGGCTAAATAAAAACAAGTCACAGCTAAAGAATAAAGCCCGGCAGTAGTAGGACTTACGAGCAAAGAATCATCTCCGAGCTTCGGTAACAACTGTTTTTATTTTACGCCGTCCGTTTCAATTTTCTTAACGGATTTCTTCCGAGGCCCAGAGGAATACATTTTACCCAGACAGCAATGATTTTCACATCAGCAAATTATCAAATTATCCAATTATCACTGCCGTTC
>JAEZAY010000401.1 GCA_023427575.1 Bacteroidota bacterium
CCATGATTATGGGCGGGATCCCCTTGTTCGTACTCACAATAATTTATGTGTTGTTTAATGTGGCCGGTATCTCGGAAAGCGATGGAGCAAAGCATCTGAGTATGGCGGCCGGTGCCTTAACCGGATACATATTCATGAAGCGGCTGGAAAAAGGGTACGACGGAAGTGTAACGATCAACCGGTTTTTTTCCTGGGTCCAGAATCTTTTTAACCCGGCCAAAAGGAGTGGAAAAAAACCGCTAAAAAAGATCTTTATTTTAATTCCCGCGGTAAAGACCCGTACAAAAAAGTTCCGAATATTACGCAAAAGCGGATTGATGAGATTCTGGATAAAATAAACCTCAAAGGTTTTCGCTCACTCACCGAAGAAGAAAAAGAAATTCTCAAACGGGCTTCTGAAGGCGAAGATTTGTAATTTTAAATATGGCCCGTACTTTCCGCCGTGTAACAAAGCGTGTTTTTGTTTTTGTGAATATCATTGTTGTATGGGTGTTCCTGCTGGCCTGCCTGAATGTCTTTCTGCCTCCCGCCCGATTCTGGTATATCGCTATCCTGGGTTTGGGATTTCCCTTTTTGCTGATCTTCGTATTTGGGTTTTTTATTTTTTGGATCGTATTCCGATCGCGATGGGCCCTGCTTTCCCTCTTCGCCCTGATCCTTGGCTTTCCCAATATTCGCGCACTGGTCGGCGTTAACTTTGCGAACAGAAATGTTCCGGTGGAAAAAACCATGGATAATCTCCGGGTGCTGAGCTGGAATGTAACCTGGTTCGATGAACAGGCCCGAGCCGGTAAAGGCCGGGGAAGTTATCGTAAAGACATGCTGGCATTCATTAAAAGCCAGAACGCCGATATTTTATGTTTCCAGGAATATCTTGAACCGAATAGGGCCAATTATCATAATAACATGAAAGATATTACGGCCCTGGGGTTTCCTTATCATCTTCGCGCCATCGACTATCGGGGCGGATCGACCCGGAACCTCGAAGTAGGCGTAATCATATTTTCAAAATATCCCATTGTCGATTCCATTCATATCCAATATCCCGGTCCGGCAAAAAACCGGGCGGCGGAAAGTTTGATTGGAGCCGATATAATGGTCGGTTCCCAGCGGATCCGGGTATTTAACACACATCTTCAATCGGTGTTGTTTAAAAAAGATGATTACCGCTATGTAAAGATGATCCAGACCGGCGATGAAAAAATCATGGAAGCTTCCAAATCCATTGTCCGGAAGCTGAAGCAGGGGTATACTTACCGGGGCGATCAGGTAGATATTGTGCGTAAAGCCCTCGATGAAAGTCCGTTTCCTGAAATCATTTGCGGCGACTTCAATGATGTTCCGAACTCATATACCTATTTTCAGATCAAGGGCGACCGTCAGGATGCCTTTGTAGAAAAAAGCAGTGGCATTGGCCGCACCTTTTATGCGCTTTCGCCCACACTTCGGATCGATTTTATAATGGCGGATCCTGCTTTTGAAGTCCGGCATTACTACCGTGAGGTTCTTCCTTATTCCGACCATTACCCGCTGGTGGTGGATCTGAAGCTGGAGAAAGATTAGTTTGCGGCTGATAGCCATGCCTGCTCTTTTCGGGGGCTCTCTATAAAGTTGAGATGCCTCGGTATTGATTTGCCGCCCGTGTAAACCCGGCCTTTACTCCAACCAATTACCTATTTTTGCTCCCCATTATGTGTGCACTGAAAGTTTATAACTCGTATACCCGTCAGAAAGAGGAATTTAAAAGCATTACGCCAGGTCATGTTGGCATGTATGTATGCGGCCCTACTGTAAGCGGTGAAAGTCATCTTGGCCATGCCAGGCCTTTCATCACTTTTGATGTGGTGTATCGGTACCTCATGCATTTGGGCTATAAGGTTCGTTATGTTCGAAATATCACCGATGCCGGGCATTTTGAAGAAGAGGGCAGGGAAGCGGAAGATAAGATTTCAAAAAAGGCGGTGATTGAAAAACTTGAACCCATGGAACTTGTGCAGAAATACACCAATCTCTTTCATTGGGCCATGCTGGAGTTTAACAACCTTGAACCAACCATTGAACCCACGGCCACCGGCCATATTGTAGAGCAGATCGGAATGATCAAAAAAATCATCGATGAAGGCTATGCCTATGAAGTGAATGGATCTGTTTATTTTGATGTGAAGAAGTATGCTGAAAACTATCCATATGGCAATCTCAGCGGCCGGGTGATTGACGATTTGCTGGAAACAAGCCGGGAGCTGGACGGACAGGATGAAAAAAGAAATAAACAAGATTTTGCTTTATGGAAATCGGCGCCGCCTGAACATATTATGCGGTGGGAAAGCCCATGGGGCGAAGGGTTTCCGGGCTGGCATATCGAATGTTCGGCCATGAGCACCAAATACCTGGGAACTGAATTCGATATTCATGGTGGCGGAATGGATCTTCAGTTTCCCCATCATGAAAGTGAAATTGCCCAAAGCACTATCTGCAACCATCATGTGCCCGCACGGTACTGGATCCATAACAATATGATTACCGTGAACGGCAAGAAGATGGGGAAAAGCTATAATAATCAGATACGTTTAACCGAAATGTTCAGCGGCGAACATCCTTTGTTGCAAAAGGGCTTCAGTCCGATGACGATCCGGTTTTTTATACTTCAAACGCATTACCGAAGCACCCTCGACTTTGGAAATGATGCTTTGCAGGCCGCTGAAAAAGGGTTGAAGCGCCTCTGGGAGGGCTATGAAATTCTTCAGAAATTTCCGGAGCCGGAAGATCATGCCGCTGGCGACCAGGACCTGGATGAAAAGGTCAACCGTTTATTGAATGAAATGGATGCATTCATGAACGATGATCTTAATACAGCCAAGGTTCTTGCAAATATGTTTGAACTGGTGCCGGTTATAAAC
>JAEZAY010000522.1 GCA_023427575.1 Bacteroidota bacterium
GCTTAGCCTTCTATTTCCGGCTGAATGCCATTTTTTTACAAATCAGTTTTTGGGCGATTCTAATCCGGATTCTTCTTTTTCTGCTTCATTCAGATTACTTTCCAGTGTATGCGACTCACTGTCGTACATGCCACCCAATTCATCGCGAACAGTATGCTCCCAGATCTTTGCCCGGATAATATAAGCCACCCGGCCAATCAGTTGGGCGCTGACCGGTGCCGTTAGGGTTATAAAAAATATTATCGCCAGCGCTCTCGACGTAACGCCAACATCCTGAAAATGAAAAGCACCCCCGATCAGGATCAGGCCCACGCCCAGCGTTGCCGCCTTGGTTGTAACGGATAGGCGCAGGTAGAGATCGGGCATCCTTAGAATTCCAATAGATGCGAGCAACACCGCAATAGCGCCAACGCCCATACAAAATGCGATCAGAAAATTAATCATTTCGGTTTCTTTTTTCCAGGTAATACGAAAATGCAACGGTTGACAAAAACCCGATCAGTGCAACTACCATCCCGATATCCAAAAAAGTGGACTGATCCGTGAGAATGCTATAAACCGCTATCGCCCCAATGCCAATGGTTACCATCAGGTCGATGGATATAACCCGGTCGACAATGCTGGGGCCTTTCAGGAACCGGATGAACACCAGTATCGTTGACAGCGAGAGAATCGGTAGTATTCCGTATAATATATAGTTGTGTAAATTCATTATTACCGTATAATATTCAGCAATGGCTTTTCAAGTCCTGATTTTATTGAATCAACGAACTTTGCCCGGTCTTCCAGATACATTCCATGAACATACATAACCTTCCGATCATCGGACACATCAATCACAAGAGTACCGGGAGTAAGCGAAATCAGGCTTGCCAGTAAAGTGATTTCCAGATCTGTTCTTGCCTCCAGCTCCAGTTTGATGATACCGGGTTTCATATGAAGATTGGAAGTCATCACTTCATAAGCTACCTGCAAATTGGCTTTCAGCATCTCGTACAAGAAGAAAAAGAAAAAGCCGATGATCTTAAAAGCGATGGTAAAATAACGCCGGTCAGGACTGTCTCTGCTATTGATCCAAAGCACAAAAAAGCTGATAACAAAACCGGCGAAGAAATTGATATAGGTGAATGAACCCGTTAAGGCTACCCATACCAGCGTCAGCATTACGTTCAGTAAAAACCTTTTCTGCATCATGGCGTCAAAATTGTATTTGTGGTTCCCAAAACAGCTTCAACATAAGGCTTTGTATCAACCAGCTCCGAAGCAATCCGCATTGAAAGCTGGAAAATATTTTCGGCCCCCAGTCCAATGTATAAGGTAATCAGACTTAAAAACAGGATGGGAACTATCAGCATAACCTTTTCCGTACCTGTCATCTGATCATAGTAGCGGACATATGGCTTCCGCACCAAATTTTCCGCTTTTTTCCAGAAAGCCTCCGACCAGAACCGGGTGATGACAAACAGCGTAATAAAACTTCCGAAGATGACACAACCCAGGAAATAATAATTAGCCGTGGCGAAACTTTCACGCATCAGGTTTATTTTTGGCCAGAACCCCGACAGTGGCGGCACTCCGATCAGCGAAAACAGCGGTATGGCGATCATAAGCGCCAGAAGGGGGTACTGTCCATAAATCCCACCCATTCGTTTCATGTTCAGCTCTCCATTAATTTTATAAACCAGACCTCCTACCAGGAACAGGTTTGTTTTAATTATGATATCATGAATCAGGTAAAAAATAGTTGCTGTTAACGCGGCGGCTGTGAACATTCCCAAACCTCCGATCATATACCCGATATGGCATACGATCATGTATGAAAATAATTTGCGCATATTGGTTTGAACCAGCGCGCCCAGGCCTCCGCTTATCAGGGTAAGCCCGCCCAGAATTACGATCAGGGTTTTCATGAATTCATCCGGAATAAAAATCAGGCTGAATACCCGCAGCAGGGCATAAATCCCCACCTTGGTAAGCAATCCCGCAAAGATGGAAGATATAGCCGCCTGCGGCGTATGATAAGAATCGGGAAGCCAGAAATACAATGGAAATATGGCCGATTTGATTCCGAACCCAACCAGGAACAGAACGGCCGTTACCTGCACAAGCCCCTGGTTTTTTATGGTCTGAATTTTTCCCGACAGATCCGCCATGTTCAAACTGCCGGCAAGGCCATACAATACCGCGATGGCGGTTAAGAAGATCATTGAAGCCAGAAAATTCAGGGTAAAATATTTCACCGCTCCTTCTATCTGCGATTTCTTTCCCCCCAGCGTTATAAACACGAATGAAGAGATGATGATAACTTCAAACCAGACATACAGGTTAAAGATATCACCGGTCAGAAAGGCGCCGTTTAAGCCCATGATCAGGAAATGAAAGCTGGGAAAATACCCAAACTTCATCCTTGCCTTTTTTATGGTAACGGAAGAGAATACCACCACCGCCGCGGCTGAAAGCGAAGCCAGCAAAACCATGGTGGCGCTGAAGGTATCGGCAACAAATGAAATTCCTATTGGCGCTTTCCAGTTCCCGCCCTGCATGGTCAGAATTCCGTTTTCATACACCTTGCTGAACAGGATCACGGCAATAAAAACGGCAATTACGCTTCCGGTGATGCTGATTATCTTCTGGGCCAGGATCCGCTTCCAGAAAAACAGTAAAATAATCGCCAGTAAAAGTTGAAATATTACCGGCAATATGATCAGGTTAATAGTCATCGTCTTCTTCTGTTGAATGTATTTCGTCCAGGTCGTCTGTTTCTACTACTATATATGTCCGCTTAATCAAAACAATGGCGAAAGATTGCAAACCGAAACTGATAACAATAGCGGTCAGGATCAGCGACTGGGGAACCGGATCTGCGTAAACGGCGCCCAGAATATTATTGATGGAGGGAATGATGGGCGGTTTTCCCCGCACGAGCCCGCCTAAAAGAAAGATCAGCAGGTTTACTCCGTTTCCGAGTAAAACTAGACCGATCACCAGTTTAATCAAACTTCGTCTTATCATGAGGTTTATACCCGCCGCATACAGAAGCCCCACAATTATCGCAAGAATTATTTCCATATTAAACCGACTCTGAAATGGTAAAAATGATGGTAAGTGCCACACCCAGCACTACCAGGTAAACTCCCGTATCGAACAATAGGGCGCTGCCGATCATTCCCACCACAGGGAATGGTTCATTCACCCAAAGCCCTGTCATCACAGGCAGCCCCTGAAAAAGCGGCAGGCAGGCGCTGAATATCGTTAATGCCAGCCCCATAGGCATCAGGGCCATGGGATGCACGCGCAACATTTTTTTGGTGTTTTTCAGCCCATAAGCGAAAGAATGCAATACAAACGCGATCGCCGCAATGATCCCACCTACAAAACCGCCGCCCGGGAGATAATGCCCGCGCAGCAGGATAAATATGGAAAACAGCAGCAGGAGCGGCAGCAGAAAAGTGGTTGCCGTTCTGAAGATTAGTAGTTTCATAATTCCTGATCGTATTTATTCAGTTGTAATTTTAAAAGGGCGAAAACACCCAGTGCCGAAATTGTAAGTACGGTAATCTCCACCATGGTGTCCAGGCCGCGGAAATCAACGAGAATCACATTCACAACGTTTTTACCCTTTGCCAGGATATAGGCATTTTCAGCCATAAACCGGCTGGTTTCTTTATTCGTTGGTTCATACAGAACTTCCAGTCCCAATATCGTAATAAGCGTTCCGAAGATGATTGATACCAATGCATCGCGGAGCCGGATCAGCCGGTTTGAATAGTTGATGTACTTGGGCAGCCGATACAGTACCAGTACAAATAAGATAACGGTTAAGGTATCAATGGCAAACTGGGTCATGGCAAGATCGGGCGCGCTGTAAAAAACATAAATAAGACAGATACAATATCCGATAACGCCCATGGCCGCAATGGCCGCAAGCCGCGAAGGCGTGTATACAGTGTAGCCAATGGCTGAAATCAGAATCAGCATCACCACCATCTCGGTACTCGTTAATGGCGAAATCTTTTGAAAGTCGACATAAAAAGCTACCTGGGTAAAAGACTGGTAGGCGAGTAAAATCGTAAGAAACGAAATGATCGTCAATACATAAATCCGCAGATAGCCGTTTTGAAGCAGGTGGGTCCACAAATTGGCGAATCCCCGGAAGCGGCGGCTGAACAGAACAGCCAAATTATAGGGGGAAAAGCGTTGAAACTTCGCCATTATATTTTCGTGACGAAGCCCTGGTTTGAAAAACAGATACAGCAAAATTCCGCCCAGCAAGGTGACTGCACTCAGGGCTAGAACGGTATTGAATCCATGCCATAATTTAAGTTCAATGGCTTCCGCGCCAGGAGATACCGCACTCAATGCCGGCTGAACAATACCGCCGCTGATGGATACGGGAAACAAACCGAAGAAAAGTCCGCCGATGCCTAGTAAAACCGGTGGCAGCCACATTCTCCAGCCGGGCATATGCACCGATTTCAACGAATCGGGAAGTTCGCCCGCAAAAGGCTTAATACCCGCCAGGATGCTGGCATAGATCAGCAGCATATTGGTAATAACAGCCACCACGATCAAAACTGTGGGTGAAATTTCCAAGCCCAGAATGGATTCATATACAAGATCTTTTCCTAAAAATCCGATGGCCGGTGGAATTCCCGAATTGGATAACATAGCCAATGCTCCTGCAATAGCTACCGGCATCATTACTTTCCGTAATCCCGACAGTTTGCTTACATCCCTGGTACCGGTTTCATGGTCGATGATGCCAGTGATCAGGAATAGGGCGGCCTTGTACAAGGCATGGACAATGATAAAAACGATCATCGCCAGCAGCGCTCCCGGAGTTCCCAGCCCGATCAAAAAAACCAGCATCCCCAGTGCCGAAATGGTTGAATAGGCAAGAACTTCCTTCAGATCTTTTCTGAATATGGAATGAAAGGCCGAATAGATCATGGTAAAGCCGCCAACCAGCATCAGGGTATTGTTCCAGACCGGCATATCGCCAAGGATGGGTGTAAATCGCGCCAGAACATAAATCCCGGCTTTCACCATGGTAGCCGAATGAAGGTAAGTGGAAACCGGCGTGGGCGCCTTCATGGCGCCGGGAAGCCAAAAATGCAATGGAAACTGGGCCGACTTTGAAAAAGCGGCAATAAATAATAAAATTACGATCAGCAGATAAAATGGATGTTCTTTCAGCAGTTCCGCCGAACCCAGCATTTCGCTGATGGAATAAGTTTGAGCGATGTTCCCCATCAGGGCAAATGCAGCCATCAGGAAGAAGCCGCCCAGGCCGGTAATGGCCAGCGCTATCAATGCCGATTTGCGGGATTCCTTGTTCTCATTGTCGTAGCCGATCAGGAAAAAAGAGCTGATACTGGTCAGCTCCCAAAAAACAAAAAGCGTGAAAATATTATCGGATAGCACCATTCCGAGCATGGCGCCCATAAAAAGCGAAAGATACCCGTAAAAGCGGTCCAGGTAAGGATCGCCTTTCATATAGGCCGAACTGTATAAAAACACCAAGGACCCGATGCCCGTTATCATCAGCGCAAACAAAATGGAAAGCCCGTCGACCAGAAAATTAAAATTGATACCCATGGAAGGAACCCAGGAGTATGAAAGCAGTTGAACATCACCGTTGGAAACCGCCGGCAGATAGGAAAGGAAATAGATAAACAGGCTCAATGGCAGCGCAGTCATAAATAACGACCATTTCCCCCTCAGTGGTTTCCCCGCCAGTGGCGCAAAAGATGCAACAATAAATCCAGACAGTACAGCTACTAACATGTATGGCAATTTTTAAATCTTCAACGGCATCCGTATTTACAACAATGGTTGTATTCTGAATCAGGGAAATACAAAACCACCATCTACTATGCAGCAGCGCAAGATAGTTCCATCAGTATTTTTAAAGATATTAATTTTTAGTAAAAGAGAAATTGAGGCCTTTTGAAGAGAAGGTTTTCAGCCACGATTTTTAAACAACATATTGTGTAAGGCAGTATTTCTGTACCACTGCAACGGATCAGTAATTGTTCTAATAAACTCCACTGAAAAAAATCTTAATTATTAAAGTAACAGCTAAACATTCTCACACAAATCTGATCCGATCTTAATCCAGCGAAAGACTTATTGGCTAATCATGATCCGATGCGGCGCAACCACTTTGTCATGGTTTGGTCAGAATCGGGCCTATCCGGGTTTTACGAAATCCGAAAACCCAATTTTTTCCCGATTGCGGGGATTCTTTCCCTATTATGAAAGTCCATCGCTTTAGGATACACCAAATTGCGGGCTCAATTCTACCCATTCTATGCGTTCATATTTACTGTTTGGATTTTTTTCTTTTTTTCTGGCTCTGGTTTCACAAGCTCAAACAGCCTCATTGCGCGGATCGGTGGTTCATGAATCAACGGGCCAGCCCCTGGCCGGCGCTACCATTACCCTGAATGATGATCAATATAAAACCGCCACCGATGAATCGGGAACTTTTTCAATAAAAGCATCCGCGGGAGACCTGTTAACCATTTCTTTTGTAGGATTTTATCCGCTCGAATACCGGATCCTTGAGACGAATAATTCCGAATTGCAGTTTATGCTGTCGCCGCTGGTAGATACCTTATCGGAAATTATTGTAACCTCCGCGCTGGGCATGAAACGTTCTTCCCGTGAACTGGGCGCCAGTACGGCTTTTGTAACAAACCGCGACCTGAACCAGGGCAGAACCATTAACCCGCTTTTTGGACTAACCAGTAAGGTTGCCGGGCTTCGGATCAACAGCTACGACAGCAAAGTGGATCCTCAGATCCAGATCAGCCTGCGCGGGAACCGGTCGCTGAGCCGTAGTGCCGGCATTGATGGCAGAAACCCCAATGCCCCGATATATGTGGTGGACGGAATGCCTATTCCGGATATAAGCCGCCTGAACCCCAATGATATAGAAAGCATTACCGTACTTAAAGGCGCCAATGCCGCCGCCCTTTACGGATCGGAAGGGGTGAACGGGGCTCTGATGATCACCACCAAATCGGGAAAAAAGGGAAAAACCCTGGTTCAGCTCAGTCATACCACCACCCTTTCGAAAGTATTTCTGCTTCCGCCGGCCCAGAAGATCTTTGGACAGGGCAATGAAGGGGTTTATGATCCAACACAATATCAGTCATGGGGACCCAAATATGATGGCGAAAAAAAAGATTTCGGGCTTCCCCTCCCCGATGGCAGCCAGCCGAAATTGCTGTATGCGGCGCCTTCCCGCGACAACCGGCTTGATCTATTCCAAAATGGATTGAATATCCTGAATGATGTTTCCTTTTCCGGCGGCGATGATAAAAGCAGTTTCTATCTTTCCTTACAAAATGTGGATGTAAAAGGAATTATTCCGGAAGACAAAAACAACCGCACAAACCTTCGTTTTAACGGGTCGCGGAAAATTGGCGGACTGAATGTTTCCTACTCCATTAATTATGTACTGAATAAAAAAAGCACCACACCCGATGGCCCCTGGGTTGGAGCCTACCGCTATCCTTCCAATTTCGATTTTGGAATGGTAAAAGATTGGGAAAATCCAATGTCGCCGGGTAACCCCCTCAACTATTTTACCAGCCAGGGAAGCTGGTTAAGAAATCCTTATTTCCTGATCGACAATATCCGCGATGAAAGCCGCCAGCAGCTTCTGAATGGAAAAATCGAATTTGAGTACCGCTTCAATCCCTGGTTTAAAACATTGTACCGGGTGGGGCTTTATTCGATGAATGATGAAACCAGAAACAGCACCCGCAAATTTGAAGCACCGGGAACCCGCAATACGGTGGGTTCGGTAAGCGATGGCTATAACAGCTATCAGCGCCTGAACAGCGATCTTATCTTACAATTCGATAAAGAATTTGACCGGTTCAGCACCAGGCTGATCCTTGGCCAGAACCTTCGTACCGATTACCGGAAACAAACCGGAATCGGGGCATCGAACCTTCTGTATCCGGATCTGCTGAATCCCGGAAGCCGGGTTGGGGAATTGAATGGAAGTTCCGCCCTCACCCAATACCGTTCGGCGGCGGGTTACGGAGAGTTGACCCTGGGCTACGATAATTTGCTGTTCCTGACCTTAACCGGCCGGAACGACTGGGTTTCTGTTTTAAGCCGCGATAACAGATCCTATTTTTATCCGGGTCTGAGTCTTTCATTCATTGGATCGGAAGCCCTGGAGTTCCTGAGAAACAGCCAGGCGATTTCCTTTGCCAAACTCTATGCTTCCTGGAATAAAACCGGAAATGTAACCCTTTCACCCTATCAGCTGAATAATGCCTATTCGCAGGTAAATGGATTTCCATTCGGCGACATGGTTGGATTTCTTCCCGGTCTTATCAATCCGAACCCCAATATCCAACCGGAATTCGTGACCTCCTATGAAGCCGGTATCCAACTGAGCTTCTTAAAAAACCGGCTTAATTTCGAGGGCACCTATGTTTACAGCGATTCAAAAGGTCAGATCTTTAATGCCACCTCTTCTTCTTCCACCGGCTACAATTCTACCCGGGTGAATGCGGGCCGCCTAACTAACAGCATTGTTGAGTTAACCGTGAATAGCGACCTGGTGAAAACAAAAAACCTGAACTGGAACCTCGGCTTTAATTTCACCCATATCAATAATCAGGTGAAAGAGCTTTATGAAGGGCTCACCAATATCAACAATTTCAGGCAATCCTATGCAGTGATCGGCCAGCAGTATCCAAGTTTGCTGGTGAGTGATTACCAGCGCGATGATGAAGGAAGAGTGGTTGTAGATGCAGTAAGCGGCGATCCCTTAATTGCTTCGGAAAACCGGCATCTGGGCACCCTGATCCCGCCCTATCAAATGGGTATCAGCAATCAGATCCGGATCGGAAATATTTCGGTGGGCGCTCAGTTCGACTGGAGAATGGGCGGATGGCTTTATTCAGAAATTGTTCCAGCCATGTATGCTGCCGGAACCGATCCACGCACGGTTTATAACGATCGCCAGCCTTTTGTGTGGCCGAATTCGGTGATCAGAACCGCCGATGGGAAGTATGAAGTCAATACAGATAAAATGATCTCCGCTGCTGGCCGCGCATTCTGGACAAAACAGGGCGAGGTGCAGATCAATACCGCCGCACCTTCTGATTTCTTCAAGCTGCGTGAACTCAATATCAGCTATCAGTTTCCAAAGCGGCTGTTTGGCGAAGGCTCATTCATCCGAAATGCAAGCATCAGCGCGGTGGCTACCAACTTGTTTATTATCCGTCATAAAGACAATAAATACGGCGATCCGGAATACCTGTATAATAATACGGATGGATATCTCAGTTTCAGGCAGGTTCCACCATACAGAACATTTGGCGTAAACCTGCAGGCAACCTTTTAATTAAACCTTTTTGATACAAATGATGAATCGTTATATACTGATCTTTTTTTGCTTCATAACATTTACTTCCTGCGAAAAATTTCTGGATGTAAATGAGAATCCGAATGCCCCCATTTCTGAAACCCTGCCGCTGAAAGCCAAACTACCCGCCGCCCTGGTCAGCACCGTCAACCAGGAAAATCTTCAGCTTAATCAGATCGGTTCCTTTTGGGGCGGATACTGGGGCACCACCAACGAGGGCATCAACCTTTTTATTGATCTGAAAACCTACAATGGACCTGCCCTTCGGCATCAACGCGATGGAATTCCGGTTTGGGAGAACGGCTTTAATAACCTGCTTTACTACCAGTTGATTAAAGAACAGGCAAATGCGGAATCTGCCTGGTTTTATTCGGGCATCGCTAAAATCATGCAGGGCTGGCATTTTCTGCGCCTCGTTGATATTTATAACAATATCCCTTTCGATGACGCTTTGCAGGGAAGTAAACACCCAACCCCGGAATATGAAGAGGGGAAAACCGTTTATGAGAAATCACTGAATCTGATCACGGAAGGAATTGCCGATATAAAAAAGCCGGATGCCGGCGCTGTTCCCGGTAACGACGATATCCTGTTTTCTGGAAATAAAAATAATTGGATCCGGTTTGCAAACACCATTAAGTTAAGGGCCCTGATCCGTCAAAGCCAGTCGGGCAATCAACAATATATTGCCGAAGAGCTGGCAAAAATAGCGCAGGAAGGAACCGGATTTTTGGGCGAAGGCCAATCGGCACTGGTAAACCCGGGTTACCTGGTAACGAGTGGAAAAATGAATCCTTTCTGGGAGAATTATTACCGAAATGTGCAGGGTGTTGCC
>JAEZAY010000012.1 GCA_023427575.1 Bacteroidota bacterium
CTCCCCTTCCGCCCTGTTGATTTTGACTTGTTTGTCGCCTTCAGAATCGGCGATCAGCGCTCTTTTTTCCCGATCGGCACGCATTTGTTTCTCCATTGAATCTTTTATGCTTAGTGGGGGCGAAATGTTTTTCACTTCATACCTGGAAACCTTAATCCCCCAGGGACCGCTGGCCTTATCCACTGCTTCTACAATACTGCCGTTTACGGTCTCTCTTTCCTCAAAAGTTTTGTCCAGCTCCATTTTCCCAATAATGCTCCGCATGGTGGTTTGTGAGATCTGGATGACGGCAAACTTATAATTGTCGATTCCATAAGAAGCTTTTTGCGGGTCGATCACCTGCAGATACAGGATCCCGTCTACTTCCACGGCAATATTGTCTTTGGTGATACAGATCTGTGAAGCCACATCTATAGCCTGTTCTTTCAGATTCTGGCGATAGGCTACCTTGTCAATAAAAGGAATCAGAATATGAAATCCTGCTTCCAGGGTGCGACTGTATTTTCCCAGTCTTTCAACAATATAAACAGAACGCTGCGGCACCACTTTAAAAGTGGAGAGAAAAGCAATCAGAAGAAAAACAATCAGAATAATCAATATGATCGTTGATGCACTCATACGGTTTGGGTTGATGATTTAACAAATAATAATATGCTTTCGTTTCCGGTAATAATTACAGTTTCGCCCACCGCGATCTGGTCTTCTGATCTGGCGTTCCAACTGGTTCCTTTAAATTCTACTTTGCCATCCTGACCGGGGCCGATGAACGTTTCGGCAATGGCCCGCTTTCCGATGAATTCATCTTCGATGATCTCGTTTGAATTTTTTTTAAGCCAGACCAGTTTGCTGGCCCATTTGCGGAACAGTAATATGCTGATAACCGAGGAAATTAAAAAAATAACAAGCTGGGTATTGATTGAAATATCAAGAAATAAACAACAGATGGCAACCAGCCAGGCTCCGATGGCAAAAAATAACAGGATCAATCCGGGAACTACAAATTCCAATACCAGTAACAGAAAGCCAAGGATAAACCAAACCACGGCGGGATTCAGGTAGTTGTTCATTTAGGGGTTTCAATTTTTTCAAATATAAACTTTATAATCAAGATCAGACAGACCAAACCGGTGGGTAGGTAAATGTATAATTAAGGAGTACCTACATTTTTAATTAATGGGTTTCAGTTTTCATACAAAGAGCAAAAATAATCGGTGTCCGGATAAGCCTTATCTGACTGCCTGAAGAAAGCGTCACTCGCGAATCACGCGCAGTCATGTAAATAACCCCTTCCATTTTTTTTTAGAAAAAAAGTGAGCAAAAAAATCGGGCTCCGGAATAAATCCTAAAAATTGAAACGCCCGGCTAAATAAAAACAAGTCACAGCTAAAGAATATAACCCAGCGCCAGTAGGACTTACGGGCTACAGATCATCTCCGGGCTTCGGTAACAACTGTTTTTATTTTACGCCGTCCGTTTCAATTTTCTTAACGGATTTCTTCCGAGGCCCAGCGAATACATCTTACCCCGACACCAATGATTATCACATTATCAAATTATCACATTTCCACATTTGCACATTATCACTGCCCTTCGGTTCCATTTTTTGAGCGGCTTCTTCCGAAGCCCACTGAATCCAATTACCCGGACACCAATAGTTACAAACGAAAGATGCCTTGTTTGATAGCATACATTACCAGCCCTACGCGGGTTTTCACATTCAGCTTTTCGAAAAGCGCGTCGCGATAGCCATCAACGGTTCTGGGGCTTACGTTCATCTTGTCCGCAATCTCTTTGTAGGTGAATTCGGAGCAGACAAGCTTTAGAAAAAGCGTTTCTCTTTCAGTTAACTGGATCAGCGTTTTCGCCTGGCTTTCATCTTCATCCATGGTATTGATGGTATGAATCAGCCGGCCAGTGACCATTTCGGTATAATAATATCCTTTGGATGCAACGGAATTCAAGGCATTTTTCAATTCAGCCGGATCGGAATCTTTGAGAATATATCCCCGGGCTCCAGCTTTGAACATCCGGATGATCGAATTTTCATGATCGTACATGGATAAGGCAAGGACCCGGATTTCGGGGAAATTGTTTTTGATCCAGAGCGCCGTTTCATAGCCATCCATTTCAGGCATATTGATATCCATCAGGATGATCCCGGGAAGATGATCTTTATGCAGTTTTTGAATCAGATCCCTGCCATTGTTGGCTTCAAACAATACTGAAAAGCCGTCGAAGCTTTTGATCAGCGCGCTTAATCCATTGCGCAGCAAAATATGATCATCTACCAGAACAACTTCTATGTTTTTGTTCATGTTCAGCGGCATTTATGATTGTAAAGGTAGGCGGATCCGGACGCTTGTTCCCGACCCCGGACTGCTCTCGATTGAAAAGCTTGCTGAAATAAGTTTTGCACGGTGTTCCATATTTTTCAGCCCGATTCCGCCCTGACCGGAGATTTTTGAACTGGCGGCAATGGCCGGCTGATCGAAGCCCTGGCCATCATCGCGGATGGTAAATTCAAAAAAACCGGGATCGTAATTAAAATGAACCCCGATGGTTTCGGCACCCGAATGTTTTATGATGTTCTGTAATATTTCCTGGAAAATCCGGAAAAGGATTAGTTGCTGCTTATGGTCGAGGGGATAGGGGTTTCCGGTAACTGTTTTTTCTATTTTAAAAACAGAAGCTTTTTCCAGAAGTTCCAGCTCGTATTCCACTGATCTTTCCAGGCCAAGTTCTGTAATATAATCGGGGTTCAGGCTTTTCGACAAATTCCGAAGATCAATTATGGCTTTGCCAACCAGTTCTCTCGCGTTTTCCACTTTTTCTCTCATCTCTTTTTCACCGTTCGGATACAAAGTGCCGAGGGTGAGTTTGGCCAGACTTAATACCTGGCCGATATTATCATGAATTTCCTGTGAAATGTTTTTCAGGGTTTGTTCCTGAATTTCCAGCTTGCTTTCAAGGATCTGATTTTCAAAATCAATCCGCAATTGTTCTTTTTCTTTTTTATAGATAATCTGTTTTTTCTGGTAGATCAGTACAAGCAGAATAATGCCGATGGCAACCATCAGCAAAAAAACCGATGCCAGGATAATCATTGTAACCTGTTCCGAGATCTGATCCATAGATGACCGAATAAAGGGGTAATGGCGCTGAGAAATAATAATACATTATGAACAATCCATAATAATGTGAGCAGCTCACGCTCTTGGTCTGTATAGGTATCAAGTATCTTATCGGTAAGATGATGATACATCAAAAAAATCGCGAAACTGACCAGGAAATAAAACAGATAGCCGGAAACCAGCCAGTAGTTAAAATTGTACCAGATCTGTTTTTCATCCACTTTACGAAGAATATCATAAAAGAAAATAAAACACATGATGGAAACGGATGCCGAGAGCAGGGAGAAACCGAAGCTATTGAAATTTTCAAATTGTTTCAGAACCAGGGTATAGAAACCGAAATAGAAAAGGTTAACAGCCAGCAGCAACATTACGACCCGCTTTTTAAAATTATCCGTAAACAGGTCATAAAAATAATAGCAGATAAATACCGCCGATTCAATACAAAGCAGGTTGTAGAGCCATCTGTTATCCTGCATGTGAAACGCTTTCCAGGTGGCCAGAACCATCAGGAAGCTTGCCAGCAGATAGTGAAACAGTAACACCTTTCCGGTTCCTGATCCATTGGTTTTTACCTGCAGGAAAAAAACAATGGAGTATATAAAATACGAGAAAGGTTCGAGTATGTTCGACAGAAAGGTATATAACATTCAGCTCCTCCTGTCTTAATCTCTTACATTTACAAGATGCTGGGGTTTGCAGGGGGGATAAGGGCAGCCGGCAATCCGGAACACCATTCGGTTGTTTTCATCGTATCCTTCCAGATCAACCAGTACGGTTATGAATTCCCTTCCATTGATGCTTTGTTTTTCGAGGCGGGAATTGGCGAGAATATAGGCAAATTTTTTTCCTATTATTGGCTCAACATCTTTAAAATAAAATCGGGTATCGTTGGTCATAACAAATGGATTTAAGCGAAGTGAAAAAAGCGCTGACCTTTAAATCTACAACTATTATTGATTGTTTTTCATCCTCATAAAACCGTAAAATTTAAAATGAAGTATCGATTCATATTGCTTTTACTGATAAGCTTTTCGGGAATTCATGCACAGAAAAAATCCGATTCGCTGAAACAATGGAAGGATTTAAAATATTCCATGTTTATTCATTTTGGAGTTTATTCGCAGCTTGGCGGTGTATGGGACGGAAAGCCGGTCACCCGAGGTCTCAGTGAGCAGATCCAGGCTCATGCGGGTATTTACAGCGATGTGTATGAAGGAGTGGCCCGCCGCTTTAACCCCGTGAACTGGAACGCCGATTCCATTGTTTCACTGGCTAAGGAAGCCGGAATGGGTTCAATTGTTATAACATCGAAGCATCATGATGGGTTTGCCATTTTTAATTCCGCCCATACCGAATTTGACATCATGGATGGATCGGCATATAAAAAGGATCTCCTGAAGCAGCTTTCCGAATCCTGTAAAAAACACGGTCTTCGATTTGGGCTGTATTTTTCACTGATCGATTGGCACTATCCGCATGCGTACCCCATTTCCGGTCATAACTCCGATCCCATTACCAACGAGCATCACCAATACAATTTAAAACAGGTAACTGAATTGCTTACAAACTACGGGGAAGTGTCAGAGCTTTGGTTTGATATGGGTTCCATGACAGAGGAGCAGAGCCGGGAAATGCGGGCGCTTGTACACCGGCTTCAGCCGCAATGTATGATCGGGAGCCGGATCGGAAACGATATGGGCGATTTTACGGTAATGGGCGACAACCAGGAACCGGATTATATCATTGGTGTTCCCTGGCAAAGCCCGGCTTCTTTTTTTGATGAAACCTGGGGCTACAGGTCATGGCAAAAACGGACGGACAAAAAGGAAAAGCTGCGTGAAAAGCTCGCCAGCCTGATCCGCGTAACCAGCCGGGGCGGAAACTTTTTATTAAATATCGGACCTAAAGGCGACGGATCGATAGTTGATTATGAAAAGGAAG
>JAEZAY010000017.1 GCA_023427575.1 Bacteroidota bacterium
GTTCCAGTAAGCCGATATCATTCATTGCTATCATTGGGGCGATAAGCGAGCCGGTGCTGGTGCCTACAATCATATCAAACTGCAAGCCGGGGAAACGGGAGATCAACTTCTTCAGAACACCCACCGCGAATGCACCTTTTGATCCACCGCCACTGATAACGAGAGCTCTGCTCATAAAATGGATTTATTGATTAAAGGGTTCGGGCGTTTTTTTTATTCCCGAGATCCGGAATCCGACTGCGGTCTGCATCCACCAGTTGCTTAGATTATAGTCGCGGTGAACGCTTAATCCCAGGGTAACCCGGTTTAGCAGATCGAGATGGATGCCGCCTCCGAAAAGGATTTGCTGATCCGTTCCCCATAAATGATCCAGGTTCACCTGTAAGTTCCCTGCCGTACCAAAAGGACCGGCATGAAAGGTTTTCAGTTTATACGATAATGTAGGTCCGGCCAATGCCTGGATTTGCTGATTGGTATAAAAACCGCCGGCTACAATTCCCGCTCTCAGCTTAGCGGGAATAATGGTGTATTGAGGAACAAATTGCAATCCGGCAATAAATGGTTCCGGCGAACGGTGAAAAGTGGTGATCATTCCATTATGCACTCTGGCATGAAGAATATACCCTTTTTTAAATTCGGGATCTTCCTGCGCATAAACAGATCCGGAAATCAGCAGGATCAAGAGGAAGCCTGAAATCTTTTTCATACTTGGCGTATTTGCAGGCAGGACTATATAGTAAGATAATAAATTTCCGGGTGGATTCGAATTTTTGCCCGCTTCCGTAAAACAAGGAGCCCCCTGCAAAATAGCAGGGGGCCCGGACTGAATCAGGTTTAATATAAGATTTTATACTTTCCGGAAAGTCCATTTCCACATTTCCTTCAGCGTTACTTTTTTGCCGTAAAGCAGGATGCCTGTACGGTAAATTTTGGCGCTTAGCCAGGTGGTAAATAAAAATCCGGCAACCAGCAGGAACATGCTGGTTCCCAATTGCCACCAGGGAACTGTTCCGGGAACTCCAAAAGGAATCCTTGCCATCATAACAATGGGAGAAAAGAATGGCACCATACTGCTCCAGGTGGCCAGCGAACCTTCCGGATGTACTATCGCGTTCATCATGATTATGATCGCAAGTATGATGGGCATGGTGATGGGAAACATCAGGCTCTGCGCATCCTGCGGATCCTCATTTACAGCACTACCAACAGCAGCAAATAAGGCCGCATAAAAGAGATACCCGAAAAGGAAATAAAATATAAAGCATAAGATGATCAGGGGCCAGTTCACCGATGAAATTTCGTTCTGAAATTTGGCCATCATTACCACCGTTTGATTGGCCTCGTTCATTCCCCCAGGCATGGAGCCTCCCGCCGCAACCTGCTGCATTACATCAGGAGGTATGAATAAATTCATTACCACCATACAAACAGATACCAGGATGATCCATAACAAGAACTGGGTGAGTCCAACCGCGCCAATACCAATAATTTTGCCCATCATCAGCTGGAATGGTTTCACCGAGGAAATGATCACTTCAGCAATCCGGTTGGTTTTTTCTTCCATCACACCCCGCATAACCATCGCGCCATAAATAAACAGCGTGATATAGATCAGAAAGGCCGCACCATAACCAATGCCATAGGCCAGGCCGGAATTTCCCTTTTTCGTGCCGGCTCCTTTTTCAATAATAATGGCATTCGCGCCGATCCGGTCCGAAAGACCTTTAATAGAATCAACTCTTTTTTCATCCACTCCATATTTCGCAAAAAGATCGGATTCAAATTCTTTGCGAATTTTCCGGTCTACCTCGCTGTTTGCCATTACCCCGAAATTTTTCCTCGAGTACAGTTTCCATTCATTTTCTTTGTTCGGGCCGGTTGAGGGCGAATACAATACCGCCGTATAACCTTTACTTACAAAATTCGAAGTGTCGGCGGAAGGATCCAATACAAATACCACCGAACGGGTACTGTCTGTTTCGGTTTTAAAAATTCCGGTATTATCAATTACGGCGACCGTTTCTTTTTCAGAGGATTTAACGGTGAGTAAGATAATTACCGCTATCACGCCGGCAAACAACAGGGGCGTAAGAAAAGTGGAAAGTAAAAACGTTTTATTTCGAACCCTTGTAAGGTATTCCCGTTTAATAATCAGCCAGGTTTTGTTCATTAAATAAGTTTTAGTTGGTTACAGCCTGAAAACGGCGGGTTAAAGGTGTGCCTTCCACTACCCGAATGAAAATATCGTTTAGGGAAGGAAGGATCTCATTAAAGCCATGAATTTCCGTTTCCTGGTTCAGGAAATAGGAAAGAACATCGTTCGGCCGGTAGCCGCTGCGGATCTTGACCACCAGGTGTTGGGGATCAGCTTTTAGGATTTCAAAAGCATCCGTTTGAATCAATGCCGGAAGCTTTTCGGCACTGATCGAAAACAGATTCTCCTTGAATTTCTGCTTTACATTTTTTACAGTGCCATCCAGGATCTTTTTCCCGTTATTTACCAGAATAATAT
>JAEZAY010000020.1 GCA_023427575.1 Bacteroidota bacterium
GGGTCATTTACAATGACGGCTCGTAAATTACTGTTGATACAGGTTTCAGGCAAATCGAAAATTATTAACCACACACCAATGATTCAATAAATAGGGAGTATTACATCTCAATATAAACTACCCGGTATTTGCCTCCGGCCCGATCACCGCGTTTAACCAGTTGTTTCCAAACAAAGCCTGCAGTGGCAATACCGGCGGCGATAGCGATTCCGGTAAGTTTGTTGCCCTCTGAAATGGATTCCTTCCGATACCCGGTATTTACCAGTTCCAGAATAAGGTAGCCGATGCCGCCAATCATCATGATCTTTGGAATTCCCACCTGGGTCCATCCGGTTTGGCGCACCTGGCCGCCGGGACCGGTATGTTTATCGTAATTGAATTTGTATAGTTCGCGGTAGTGAACAACAATTGTATAGAAGGTAGTATCCAGTGCAGGCACTCCGAATCGGGTGGCTACCTGACGCACATTTTGCTGTTCTACCCAAATGGAATCATTCGCGATCTTCTGGATCAATCCATTTAATGTAAATCCGGAATAAGTAGAGGCTGAAATAAATGTTCCCGGGAAATAAGACTTAAGCGTTCGGTTATTCTTCTTTTTTAAAACAATGAAATCGGATTGCTGCGCCTGCAGCGCATGGCAGGTAATGATTAGAATCAGAAACAACATCCCTTTTTTCATCCGAACCGAAATAAAGAAATTATGTTGAAACCCGAATGTTAAAATCTTAACATTCAAAATCGCTCTTACCAGTTAGCTTTCTTCTCCGGTAAAAATGACGGTTCCTATCAATAGTGCCAGGCCAAAGCCAATCAATATGGTTCCCGAGATTTTATTGATCAGGGAAATGTTGTGCAGCGTCAAACGTTTTCTGAGTTTGCCGGCCATCAGCACCTTGAAAATATCGGCGGCAATATTCAATCCCAGGCAAACGGCAAATATGAGGATCCGCTGGTTAAAAGAATACTTGCTGGCAAAAGCGGTTGCCGTTCCCAGCCAGAAAATAAACACATTTGGATTAAGGGTATTGATCAGAAAACCGGAAGAAAAGATTTTCGCCATATCGCGTTTTCGGAAACGAAATACCTTGCCGTCGGCATTTGCCTGAAGCTTTATCTTTTTAAAGAACACATAAAAGATCCCCATAATAATCAGGAAAATACTGCCCACCACCCCAAGCGCCTTCTTGTATTCCATCAGGTTAGTGACCATTTCGGAAAATACATTGCTGACCACCACCAGGAAAATATCACTGAGCCAGACCCCGGCCACAAAACTGAAACCGCCTTCTTTCCCATTATTCAGACTTTGCTTCACAATGGTAAAGATGACAGGCCCTACTGAAATCGCAAGAATCAGCCCCAATGTTAACCCGCTTACTATTGCCTCCACCATAATTCCTGTTCAGTGTTTAACGGAAACGGTTATCTGTTCTCAGATGTTGCCGGTTTCAAGGTATTTTGTCCAGTCTTCAGACATTTTTCCTTTCATAACCCGGGGAAACTTATGCTGGCCCCCGATCTTTCCTTTTAACCTCATAAAATCCATAAATGTAGATTCGGGCAGAACATTCACATAAACGGCTTTTAACGCGCTTTTGCGTTCCACCGCATAGTCATCGTTCAGGTCGCAAAGCTTTTCATCGATTTTGGAAGCGATCAATTCAAGGTCTACCTGATCATCGCAGGCGATCCACCATTGGTGTGCGAAAAATAACCCTTGCGGAATACCCGCCACCGTATATTCGGGAATACTGATTTTTAACTCCTGGCTCACCAGTTGTATGGCTTTGTTCATATTGTCCACACTCAGGTGTTCACCCACCAGACTCAAAAAATGTTTGGTGCGACCGGTAATAATGATCTCCGAACGGGCTTTATCTACAAATCGAACGGTATCGCCAATCAGATACCGCCAGGCTCCGGCCGATGTGCTTAAGAGGATGGCATAATCCTTCCCTTCCTGCACTTCATCAATCATCAGGGTTTCGGGATTTGGAACCAGGTTTCCTTCATGATCAAAATTGCGGTCATTAAAAGGAACGAACTCAAAATAGATATGGTCGTTCAGCGCCAGCTTCATCCCCTTTGCGTGCTGGCGATCCTGGTAAGCTATAAAACCTTCGGATGCCAGATAGGTTTCGATAAAAGTGAGGGGTTTGCCGATCAGCTTATTGAATCCCTGTTTATAGGGTTCAAAAGAAACCCCGCCATGTACAAAAAAGGCCAGGTTGGGCCAGATATCGTGAATGGTTTTGAGTTTGTAACGTTCAATAATCTTCTCCATGCACATCTGGATCCAGGCAGGCACGCCAACCACAAAGCTGATATCCCAGTTTGGCGCCTGTTCAACAATGGCTTCAATTTTTGTGTTCCAGTCTTTTGTACGGGCAATCTTTCTACCCGGTTTATAAAAAGGAGAAAACCAGAATGGTACTTTTTTGGCGGTGATCCCGCTGAGGTCGCCCGAATAATACCCGGGTCCTTTTTGAAGATCGGTGCTACCGCCCAGCATCAGCCAGCCTTTGCCCAAACTTCTTACCGGAATATTCTGATAGGTGCGAAGGCTTAACAACTGTTTGATCATTACGATCCGGTTGCCCGCCATCAGGTCGTTGGTGATGGGAATATATTTACTCGCGGCCTCCGAAGTGCCCGAGCTCAGTGCGAAATATTTGATTTTCCCCGGCCAGCATACATCCGGAATACCCTCCAGGGTTTTGTGCCACCAGTCTTTATATATGGTATTATAATCGTAGGTCGGAACCCTTTCCTGAAACAGTTTCACAGGGCTTTTGGCCAGCAGCATATCATCAAAATGAAACTTTTGTCCGAATTGCGTGAACCGCGCCTTTTTTAATAGTTTTTTAAGCACTTTTTCCTGTTGCCTTTTGGGCGATTTGGCAGGAAGGCGAAGCGCTTTAGCAATCGAAGTTGGCAGTGAGATATCAAATAGGGCCATTCAGTTCTGAACCTTTTTTTTCAGGAAACGCCAAAAGTAAGGTTTTGCCGTGAAACTGTTTATTACATTGAATTTGTAGGGTTATAACGCAGGAGGGACCGCTTTCTTATAACCTGAAAAAAATTATCCAGTCCACTAAAAAAAATGGTCCCGGGCACAGATTTTAATGCTAAATTAAGTTACTTCATGCCTGCCATATAATTAGTACTTATGCGAACGATTATTCTTTTTTTACTATCTGTCTGTGGAACTATAGCCTATGGCCAAAACCGGCTTTCCCTGGAGCT
>JAEZAY010000038.1 GCA_023427575.1 Bacteroidota bacterium
AAAAACCACGCTAACCGAAAAATTCCTTCTTTGCGTGGGGGCCATCAAAACCGCCGGCGCCTTAAAAAGAAATAATATAAAAAAACACGCCACCAGCGACTTCATGGAAATCGAAAGGCAAAGGGGAATCTCCGTAGCCACCAGCGTAATGAGCTTTGAATACAAGGGAATCCTTGTCAACCTGCTCGATACTCCCGGCCACAAGGATTTTGCTGAAGACACCTATCGTACTTTAACGGCGGTCGACAGCGTAATCCTGGTAGTTGACAGCGTAAATGGGGTAGAGGCACAAACGCGTCGACTAATGGAAGTATGCCGAATGCGCGACACACCGGTTATTGTGTTTATCAATAAACTCGACCGGGACGGAAAAAACCGCTTCGATCTGCTGGAGGAAATTGAGAACGAACTTAAGATAAGTCTGCACCCAATGACCTGGCCCATCAATAGCGGCAAGGATTTCAAAGGGGTTTATAACCTGCACGATAAAAGTCTGCGTCTATTTACAGCCAATACCAAGGCTACGGAGGATGATACGATCCGGATTGAAAATCTCGAAAGTAAAATGCTCGATGACAAACTGGGACCCGATGCATCCATTCTTCGCGAAGATGTGGAGCTGATTGACGGAGTGTATGGCGAACTGAATGTTGATGAATATCTGGCCGGCCGGATCGCGCCGGTATTTTTTGGCAGCGCCATCAACAATTTCGGGGTAAAGGAAATGCTAGATACATTTATCCGGATTGCTCCCATCCCAAGAAGCCGGGAAACCACCGCCCGGCCCGTGAATGTGAATGAAGACAAATTCAGCGGTTTCATTTTTAAGATCCATGCTAACCTCGATCCTAAACACCGGGATCGAATCGCATTTTTGCGGGTTTGCTCGGGGAAGTTTGAAAGAAACAAATATTTCTATCATGTGCGGCTTGATAAAGATGTTCGGTTCAGCAACCCATACACTTTCCTTGCCCGCGACAAGGATGTGATTGATTCAGCCTTCCCCGGTGATGTGGTAGGTTTATTCGATACCGGAAACTTCAAGATCGGCGATACGCTTACCGAAGGGGAAGCATTTTATTTCACAGGAATTCCTTCTTTCTCACCTGAAATTTTTAAAGAGGTAGTTAATAAAGATCCTATGAAAACCAAGCAATTGGAAAAAGGATTATTGCAACTTACGGATGAAGGGGTTGCCCAGCTTTTCACCCAGTATGGGGGGAACAAAAAGATTATCGGCTGTGTGGGCGAACTGCAGTTTGAGGTAATTCAATACCGGCTATTGCACGAATACGGGGCTTCCGTTCAATTCAATTCCGTTCCATTTTACAAAGCCTGCTGGATAACCAGCAGCAATCCAAAAAAACTGGAAGAGTTCACCCGTTTCAAGTCTTCCAACATTGCATTGGACAAGGACGATCATCTGGTTTATCTGGCCCAAAGTGAATGGTTTTTGAATACGGAAAGAACCAATAATCCTGATATTGAGTTTCATTTCACCAGCGAAATCCATAAAGATCAACTCACAAATTGAGTAAATTGGGGCAATGGATCTTTTGCTAATGCCATTAAACTCCGATTTATTGCTGACTTATTTGCAAGGCATGGATCTGTTTGAAAAACAGCATCAGCTTCGGCTTACGGGCCGGCAGGTTTCTGCTCCGGTCCGGATAAGGGTTGAAAGGGGCCTGCTGCGGGAAGTTCAGCAATCGGTGAACGAAGATTATCTCTACAAAACCTTTTGGATTGCCATCGACAAATCAACCAATACCATTGTAGCCGAGCTGGGCTTTAAAGGAAATCCGACTGGTTCGGGAGATATTGAAATCGGATATGGAACCATGCCCGATTTCCGGAATAAAGGCTACATGACCGAAGCTGTCCGGCAATTGCTGGCATGGGCTCAAACCCGGCCCCGGATAAAACGGGTGATCGCCGAAACCCTCTACAACAATACGGCCTCACACCGCGTACTTCAAAAAAATGGGTTTGCACAGTTCAGGATCAGAGGCGATATGATCTGGTGGGAAAAAAAGATGCCTGATCCGCGCGGCCAGGCACCTGAAAGTTTCACGATATACGGGGGATAGGATTAATCCATCGGACTCACTCCAACGTAATTTTGCGGTGTGATGCGTTTCAGTTCTTTTTTTACGCTGGCATTTACCTCCAGCTTATCAATAAACGCATGCATCGATTTCTGATTGATTTTTGAATTGCCCCTTGTGAGGTCTTTCAACGCTTCATACGGCTCAGGGAATTCTTCGCGGCGTAATATGGTTTGTATCGCTTCGGCCACTACCGCCCAGTTGTTTTCAAGATCCTCATTTAATTTTTCTTCATTCAGCAACAGTTTCCCGATCCCTTTTTCGATGGAGCGGAATGCCAGAATGGTGTGAGCGAAGGGAAGGCCCAGATTTCTTAAAACCGTGGAATCGGTAAGATCTCTTTGCAGGCGCGAGACCGGTAATTTAGCGGCCAGATGCTCCAGTAAGGCATTGGCAATGCCAAGATTTCCTTCCGCGTTTTCAAAATCAATCGGATTCACTTTATGAGGCATGGCCGAAGACCCAACCTCGCCTTTTTTTACTTTTTGTTTAAAATAATCCATGGAAACATAGGTCCAGATATCGCGGCAAAAATCGATCAGGATTGTATTGATGCGGCGCATCGCATCAAAATGCGCGGCCAGATTATCATAGTGCTCGATCTGGGTGGTGTACTGCTGACGTTCCAATCCAAGCACTCCTTCAACAAACTCATCGCCCAGTTCAATCCAGTTTTTTTTGGGAAAGGCAACCACATGCGCATTGAAATTTCCTGTAGCGCCGCCAAACTTGGCAGAAAAAGGCACCTGGATAAATTGTTCCACCTGCGATTCGATCCGGTTCACAAAGACCATAATCTCTTTTCCCAACCGGGTTGGACTCGCTGCCTGTCCATGGGTGCGGGCCAGCATGGGAATATTTTTCCAGTTGGCCGCCATCAGTTCCAGCTGACGGTTCAGGTTCAGCAATGAAGGGAGATATTCAAATTCAACCGCATGTTTCCAGGAAAGGGGGATGGCGGTATTATTGATATCCTGGGATGTGAGTCCGAAATGAATCCATTCCTGCAGGTTTGCTCCTTTAAGCGATTGTAATTTTTCTTTCAGAAAATACTCCACCGCTTTTACATCGTGATTGGTAACCGATTCCTTTTGTTTGATGTTATCCGCATCTTCCGGTGAAAACTGTTCATAGGCTTCCCTTAATGCTGTACGAAGCGGGGCGCTAACGGTAAAAAATTTTTTATCGGCCAGGAATAAAAAGTATTCCACTTCCACCAGCACCCGATATTTTATCAATGCAAACTCCGAAAAGTATTCGGCCAGATGCTGTACCTGTTTCCGATAGCGTCCATCGATGGGAGCAATCGCCGTAAGAGCAGTTAAATCCATGAAATTTAGTTATGTATTAACGCCGGTAAGTTTACCTTTGCGGGCGTAAAATTAAATCAATTGGAGAAGATTAGGGTTGGAATTGTGAACTATCTGAATACGAGGCCGCTGATCTATGGATTAAAAAGGTCGGAGATTCAGAATCGGATGGAACTAATGGAAGATTATCCTTCCAATATCGCGCGGGCTTTACAAAATGGTGAGATTGATCTGGGGCTGGTACCGGTTGCCATTATCCCGTCATTGAAAGAATATCATATTATTTCCGACTACTGCATAAGCTGTGATGGGGAGGTGGCTTCGGTAGGACTGTATGCTGAAAAACCGGTGGAAGAAATAACAGAAGTTCTACTGGATTATCAGAGTCGCACATCGGTTCAGCTGGCACAGATCCTGCTTCGTGAATACTGGAAAGTAAGCCCCAGGATAATACCTGCCCATACCGATTTTCGCACATGCATAAAAGGGAATACTGCCGGGGTCGTGATTGGTGACCGGGCACTGGAGCAGCGGAAAACATCCGCTTTTGTCTACGATCTTGGAACCGCCTGGAAACAATTTACCGGATTACCCTTTGTATTTGCCGCCTGGATCAGCAATAAG
This sequence comes from Bacteroidota bacterium, assembly GCA_023427575.1. Lineage (GTDB taxonomy): Bacteria > Bacteroidota > Bacteroidia > Chitinophagales > Chitinophagaceae > Flavitalea. Next base: position 4,043 of record JAEZAY010000038.1, read on the forward strand.
GAATTGCCCGCCGATTTCATTCAGGAATTCAATGAAGCCAATGCCATCGGCCTGAATGCATTGCCCGAAGTATTAAAAGATCTGAATAATGATCTGATTGATTTGGAGGAATATTATTCGAAAAACATCGAGTATAATTTTACCGAAAACAAAAGGTTGGCCCTTGATTTGTTTTTAAAGAGCATTAAGGGAAACAATGGGCAGGTCTAACGGATACAGAATTATTTTCCCGGATCACTAAACAAAACGAACTTAGTTTAATATTCAGGGATAACGGGCTGGTATAGCTGAATGAATAGTTCAAAAAAACTATATTTATTTTTGATTAGAAAAATAAGAATATAATTTATACGATACATGCATATTAGAACAAGAAATACCTGCAGAGTCTGTGGATCTCCCTCTTTAAAGAAAGTAATTGATCTCGGCGACATGTATCTGCAGGGTTCGTTTATAAAGCCTGGCAAAGAAATGCCTTCAACCCGCAAAGTTCCATGTACAATAGTTAGATGTAATCCAGAAGAAGATGAAAATGCATGCGGCCTTCTACAGATGGCTCATTCGGTTCCTTCTGAAATCTTATATGCTGCCTACTGGTATCGTTCCGGCACTAATAAAACCATGAGAAATCATTTGAAGGGAATTGTAGATTCATTACTGGAACTATCAAGTCTGTCTTCTGCAAATGTGTTGGATATCGGTTGCAATGACGGCACTTTATTGGATTTTTATCCGCAAAATTTTGTTCGGTTTGGAGTAGATCCAAGCGATGTTGCTCAGGAAGTTAAAAATGCAACAGTTGTACAGGACGTGTTCCCCTCTAAAAAGCTAACAAGGGTTTTAAAGGGAGAAAAAATGGATTTTGTCACATCAATTGCCATGTTTTATGATCTTGAAGATCCAGTGGGTTTTGTGAAAGAGATTAAAAATAATCTGGCTGAAAATGGGATCTGGGCGGTTGAAATGAGTTATATGCCCGGAATGCTGGAGCGTGATTCGTACGACACAATTTGTCATGAGCATATTGAGTATTATAGTCTCGCAGTACTTGAAAATATTTGTCACCGTGCCGGGATGAAAATATTTCAGATTTCATTTAATGAAATTAATGGAGGCAGTATACGGTGTTTTGCCACCCACCAGGAAAATGAGAATTTTGACCGAAAGGAGAATTATTTAAAGATCGCAGAACTGCGCCAAAAAGAGTTTGACCTGGAGCTTGATACTGATAAGCCCTATCTTTCATTTCAAAAACGCATTGATAAGCTTAAAACGAAACTTAATAGTAAGATTGCGGAGTTGAAAAAAGATGGAAAGAAAATTCATGTTTACGGTGCTTCGACAAAGGGGAACACAATACTTCAATGGTGCGAGCTTGACAATTCATTGATTGAATTTGCTTCAGAGCGTAATCCTGACAAATATGGTGCAACGACCCTGGGTACGAATATTCCCATAATTAGTGAGGAGGAAAGTCGTGCGATGAATCCTGATTATTACCTTGTATTACCCTGGCATTTTAAAGACGAGTTCCTCGAAAGAGAAAGAGATGCATTGGACAAAGGAACAGGATTTATTTTTCCAGTCCCAAAAATTGAAATTTTCAAGAAGTAAGTATTTACCCTTAATAAAAATTAATAGCGATCTTTTTCATTCGGGGTTCGTCCGGTTAATTATATTTTGTCGCAAAATAGTAAAATGAACCCTGGAAAACTTTTAATCCCGTTAGTTGTTCTTGCCATTTCCTGTAAAAAGGAAGACCCTAAAC
>JAEZAY010000047.1 GCA_023427575.1 Bacteroidota bacterium
AACCATAGATCACTACTGTTTCCTTCTTATCGCGGGTGATCCGTTTCATGTAATAATAAAGCCCTTTTACGCCCGTGCGCAGCATGATCAGCAACGAAGAGGAAACAAAGAAGTTTACCATCAGCACCTGGCCGATCGCAAGGGTATCGATCTTAAAAATCGCATCTATGAAAACGGTAGCCAGTACCGGGTAAACTATGCTGGTTAACAATACGGAGGTAAAAATGCGAAACATGTCGTGCACATTCGAATACCGGATCAAACCGGTATGAATCCGCATAAGGAAAAAAACGGCGATGGCAACCACCGCATAAAGTCCGGTATATAAAAAGAAATGGCCGCGAAGCAGATCCGGAAAATCGAAGCGATTAATAACCAGATACGACAAAGCAAAGGAGCTGGTTGCGATAAACGTATCCAGCAACAGTATCACCCATCTGGGTACAGCTTTGTTTGTCAGAAGCAGTTTCTTCATATTATTCGATTGACTAAGGTACAAAATGGATTAAGAGTATCATATTTCTACGCCGGCCGGAGTTAGATTCAACACGGAATTGATCATTGTTACAACCCTGTCGAGATCTTCCTGTCGGAGATTTGAGCCCGACGGTAAACACAGGCCGGTTTTAAATAATTGCTCGCTGATGCCCGTTCCAAAGAATAAGGTTCCCGAAAAAACCGGCTGCAGATGCATTGGCTTCCAGAGCGGCCTCGATTCTATATTTGCTTTTTCCAGTTCCAGCCTGATATCTTCCCTGCTTATCTGCCCTTCTTCCAGAACAAAAGTGGTGAGCCACCGGTTTGAATAGAATTCAGTACCTGGCTCTTCAGAAAAGCGGATGGAAGAATGGGTTTCAAATGATTTTTTGTAAAACTCAAAGTTTGAACGACGCTGATTAACGCGATCTTCCAGCACTTCCATTTGTCCGCGGCCAATGCCTGCACAAACATTGCTCATGCGGTAATTATATCCTATCTGCGAATGTTCATAGTGAGGGGCGGCATCCCTTGCCTGGGTGGCCAGGAACCGGGCTTTTTTGATCCAGTTTTCATTGGCAGACACCAGTGCGCCTCCGCCGGAAGTGGTGATGATCTTGTTCCCGTTAAACGAGAGCAATGAAAGATCACCAAATGTTCCCATCTTCTGACCTTTATATGATGAACCCAGCGCTTCAGCGGCATCTTCGATTACGGGAATCTGGTAGTTCCGGGCTATGGCCATGATCTCGTCCATTTTAGCGGGCATCCCATAAAGATGTACCACAATGATTGACTTGGGCTTTTTCCCTTTCTGGATCCGGGCATCAATGGCTTCCTGTAGTGCTTCCGGCGACATGTTCCAGGTATCTGGCTCGCTGTCGACAAACACGGGAACGGCGCCCTGATATACGATCGGATTGGCAGAAGCCGAAAATGTCATCGACTGACAGATCACTTCATCGCCCTGCTTCACGCCCAGAATAATTAAGGCGAGATGGAGGGCGGCGGTTCCGGAACTCAATGCTGCAACATGCATATCGCGGCCCAGATAATCTGCCAGGTCTTTTTCAAATCCATCTACATGTGGGCCAAGAGGTGCAATCCAGTTCGTTTCGAAAGCCTGCTGTACATACTTCAATTCATTTCCACCCATATGTGGTGAAGACAGCCAGATTTTCTCATTCATAAAACAATGCCTTTAGGGTTAATGATAAGGGGTTTTTCGTTTGAACCGGATATTAGAAAAGACGTTTATAAAATTTGATAAGAGGCCAGGCTTAAACAATTTTTCCAGGCACTCCCATCACTTTCGAATGATCGGGAATATCGCGAACTACCACTGCACCAGCCGCAATCGTGCACCATTTTCCAATCCGGAGATTTGGAATAATGGTAGCTCCTGCTCCAACATGTGTTCCCATTCCTACAAAAACATTCCCACAGAGGGAAGCGTGTGGTGAAATATGAACAAAATCTTCCAGTACACAATCGTGATCCACAGATGCCGAAGTATTGATTATACAGTGTTTTCCAATCTGCGCGTCTGCCTGTACAACGGCTCCCTGCATGATTACAGTACCTTCATTCACTACGGCAGTCGGCGAAACCACGGCAGTAGATGCAATGGCCGTGCCGAAATCGGTTTTTAATGCGGAGGCTATCTTTGAACGGATCTTATTATTACCGATGCTGATAATAAGCGGACGGTTTTCAGAACGTTCATTATAAGGGCCCAGTACCGGAATCCCAGCCAGTTGCCTGATCTCCGGATTATCATCAAACAACGCAATTGTTTCAATATTACGGCTACGTAAAATTTCTATAATAACCTTCGCATGCCCGCTTGCTCCATACAGGTACATCAGGATTTACCTCCTGTAAATTTCGGCATGGTCGCATTGTTTGCAGCGCTGATGCCTTCCGTTTTAAAAACTTTCTTAATCGTCATCAACATTATGCGAAGGTCTAATAAAAAAGAAAGATTGTCAATATACCAGACATCGAATCTGAATTTTTCCTCCCAGCCGATTGCATTGCGGCCATTGATCTGAGCCCAGCCGGTTATACCGGGCCTTAGCTCGTGCCGCCGCTTCTGCTCTTCATTATACAAGGGTAAATATTCTACCAGCAAAGGCCTGGGCCCGATCAGGCTCATATCACCCACAATCACGTTCAGCAATTGCGGGATCTCATCCAGCGAGGTTTTTCGTACAAAAGCGCCAACGGCGGTTAGTCTTTTTTCATCGGGAAGCAGATTGCCTGAAGCGTCTTTCGCATCGTTCATGGTCTTGAACTTAATGATCTTAAAGATCCTTTCATTCATGCCCGGCCTTGGCTGTACGAAAAAAATCTTGCCCCGGTTCGCGAATAGCAATAAAAAAGCGGTTATTGCAAACAGTGGGAACAGGATTAAAAAGGCGGGCACGCTGATCAGCAGATCAATCAGTCTTTTAAAAAATTTACGATACACGTTGAACCTGGTTTAACTGGGTTTTATATTCGTTCAGAAGCAAAGACCAAAAATATTGCTGCTCATATCGATCAACAATCATTGGGCGTGCATTCGACTTCATCTTTTCATAAAGGACTTTGTCGGCGATCATTTTGTCCATAGCCTCATACAGGGCATTGGCGTTTTTTACGGGAATGATCAGCCCGTTTTTTCCCTCCTCTACAATTTCATTACAACCATTGATATCCGTTACAACCGATGGCAGATGAAAACATCCCGCCTGCATCGGTACATTGGGAAATCCCTCGCGGAAGGAAGGGAACGTGAGTGCGTGCGAAGCCTGCAGATAGGGCCTCACATC
>JAEZAY010000128.1 GCA_023427575.1 Bacteroidota bacterium
TTGCTTTTGTTAACTTCCAAAGACCGGAGTTGATTCTTTATACGGTTTTTTTGTTGTTGAATCTCCGTACCGGAAACAGCTTCATTTTTCCGATCCGGATTTGTAAAAGTGGTTCCGCTTTGAGAAATAATGTTTTTCGTTGAGGCATCTGTATGAACCGGCGATTCTATTTGCGTACTCTCATTTCTGGTTTCTGATCCGGCAATCATTTTCTGATCTGTGGACTGATTGTCAAAAGAATTTGTATCCGCTTTGTTTCCGGCCCCAAAGGCAGTTTCTTTTTCCGCTGCGGCGGGAATTTGGTTTCCGGAACTGGAATCAACATTGCCTTGTAACTGGGTAATCTGGCTCGAAGATTCTGGTTTGTTCTTGTCAATAACGGTATAAAAAAGAGTTCCACTGGTAACAAGAATTACAATAGCAGCGGCGGCCAGTAAATAGCGGAATCGCCTGCGGCGGGTGTTAATAAGATCTTTTTCAATTCCCTGCCACACGGAAGCCGATGGGCGAAACTTCAGTTCGTCCATTTTACCTCTTACCTGCCGTTCAAATTCATGGTCGGACATACATTTCAATTTTTTTTTCAGCCGGTTTTTTTTTCAGCCAGTTCGTTAACAATCCCCTGGCGCGAGCATACTGCGAACGGGAAGTGCCTTCGTTGATATCCAACATTTTCGCGATCTCCACATGCGTAAAACCTTCCACGGCATGCAGATTGAAAACGGTTTGATACCCCGTAGGCAACTGGCGGATCAGACCGGCCAGATCTTTCGCATTCATCGTAATCTCCGGGTTTTCACCCGAAACTGGATGGACAGTGGAATCGGTAAAGGAAAGTTCGGATTGATAGCGCTGATTCTGCTTCAGAAAGTTCAGGGAGGTATTTACCATGATCCGCCGGATCCATCCTCCCAGTTCGCCTTCGAATTTATACTGGTGCAGATTCCGGAAAACCTTAATAAAACCTTCCTGCAAAACATCTTCAGCATCTGCCCGGCTTTTGGTATACCGATAGCAAACCCCTAGCATGCTTTCGGCAAATTGCTCGTAAAGCGCATGCTGGGCCTCGCGACGGCCTGCTAAACAGTCTTTTACCAACCTTACATGATCCATTCGGGGATTGTGAATACGTTTGTTTGACAATGAACGGGTCCGAACCGTTGCATTGTTTTTTGCTTTCATTTGGCCATCCTTACCTTTGATTTATGACTCCCACCCTTGCTGAAAGAGATAAACAGGTAATCTGGCATCCATTTACGCCGCAAAAATATGCTCCCGATCCAATTGCGATTTCAAAAGGTGATGGAGTGTATTTATCCGATATCAGCGGTAAAAAGTACATTGATGCCATAAGTAGCTGGTGGGTGAATCTTCATGGGCATGCTCACCCCTATATTGCTGAAAAAATCTATCAGCAGGCCCTGTCACTTGAACAGGTGATTTTTGCGGGATTCACGCACGAACCCGCGGTGCGGCTGGCCGAAAGACTGATCAATTTATTGCAGGGGCCTTTTGAGCGGGTTTTCTATTCCGACAATGGATCCACATCTACCGAGGTTGCCATTAAAATGGCCATTCAGTATTGGTGGAACCGGGGCCTTACCAAAAGAAATAAAATCCTGGCTCTGAAAAACGCTTATCATGGCGATACATTTGGCGCCATGAGTGTTAGCGACCGCGGCATTTTTACGCTCGCTTTCCAGGACCGGCTTTTTGAAGTGGAATTCATCGATTTGCCAGGGGCGGAAAACCTGGACCAGATTCAGTCGAACATAAACTGGGATGAATTTGCCTGTTTTATTTATGAACCGCTGGTGCAGGGAGCCGGCGGCATGAAAATGTATGATGCCGGATCACTCGATCGCCTGATAAAAATTTGCAATGATAAGGAGGTTATTTGCATAGCCGACGAAGTGATGACGGGTTTTGGCAGAACCGGAAAACTGTTTGCATCGCAATTTTGCGTTAACAAACCGGATATTATCTGTTTAAGTAAAGGAATTACAGGAGGATTTTTACCACTGGGGGTAACCGCCTGCAGCGACCGGATCTACCGCGCTTTTGTTGATGATGATAAATCAAAAACGTTTTATCATGGCCACTCTTTTACGGCCAATCCCCTGGCTTGCGCGGCCGCCCTGGCCAGTATGGACCTGTTGGAAAAAGCCGAATGTTCAGATCAGCGGATACTGATTGAAAACAAACATGCCGGTTTTGAACAGCAATTGCTGCAGGAAAAAGGCCCGCGGTTTAAAAATTTCCGGAGACAGGGAACCATTATCGCCTTTGAATGGTCGGGTGGTGAAGATTCTTACCTGAATTCGATCAGCGCGAGTCTGACTGAACAGGCCTTGCAAGAAGGAGTTTATTTACGTCCGCTTGGAAATACCATTTATCTGATGCCGCCTTATTGTATACGTGAGGAAGAGTTGGATCGGGTATACAATGTGATTTTGAATTTCCACTAAGATAATGAACCGGGAAGAAAACAGGCCTGCACAGAAGTAGGCGGCGATGGTTCTTCCCGGTCTGAAATCTTATGACAACGGAACCTGAACCTGGGTATTATCCCATTCAATGATCAGGTTGTTTTTTTCATCGAAGCGATAAGTTAGCTTTTCAACCGTTGTATCCAGC
>JAEZAY010000153.1 GCA_023427575.1 Bacteroidota bacterium
ATCGTTGAAAGCTTGGCCTTAATGGCCTTTACGGCTTCCGCAGGATCATTCAGCCGCACATAAATGCCATTGGTGGAACTGGCCAACTGCTGTAATAGGGGTTCATTCAGTTTTGAAATCACCGTATTTCCCATCTGATCCTTTTTAACGGCATTGCTGCCGGGTTCGGGAATAACAGTGCCGTTGGGTAATCCAATCCCGATGGTATTAACCATAATTCCATTGCCTGAAAGTTCTTCGGCCAATTGCACCGACTCCGGATCATGATCTTCACCGTCGGTGATCAGAACAATGGATTTGTATTTTCTTTCTTTTGAATTAAAAGCAGCATTACTCAGGCGTAAAGCCTCCGAGATAACGGTACCCTGACTGGGAACGGCATCGGGCGAAGCATTCTGAATAAACATATTGGCAGAATGGTGGTCGGTTGTAAGCGGCATCTGCAGGTAGGCTCTTCCGGCAAAAAGGATCAGCCCAACCCGGTCATCCGGAATTTCTTTTAGTAAGTGCTGAATGAATTGCCGGGCCCTTTCCAGCCGGTTGGGTGGCAGATCCTCCGCCAGCATGCTTCTGCTCACATCCAGTGCAATCATCACATCCACGCCTTTCCGCTCCACCGGATCCATAGCGCCCGGTTGCTGCAAATTAGCCGAAGCAACAATAATGATAAACAGCGCCGTTATGCCCAGCACCGATTTCAACAGGAAAGCGGCAGGCGAATAATTACTGATCAGTTTTTGAACCAGAGCGGGATCGCCAATCCGTCCAAAAGCCTTTTTTTTCCAGCGGATCACCATCCAGAGTAATAATATCAATACCGGAACAGCCAGCAGGGCGAGAAAAACTTCTATATTTTGAAATCGGTAGTTCAATCTGCTTTCAAATTTCGCAATATTTGATCCAAAATTCGAATTCGCCGGGATGGCAACTCATAAATAAGAGATAATTAACCGCAAATAAAATCGTTACCAATACTGAATGCTTTTCACCTCGACGGGCTACCTGATTTTTCTGCCCCTTGTTTTTATGGCTTATTACCTGATCGGTAGTAAAAAGCGGCAATGGCAAAACCGGCTGCTGCTGGCCGCCGGCTATTATTTTTATGCTTGCTGGGACTGGCGTTTCCTGTTTCTGCTGATCTTTTCAACGGCACTGGATTATTATACCGGCTTAAAAATCGACCGCGCTTCCAATAAGAGGCATCGGAAGATCTGGCTGCTGCTGAGCGTTGGGATAAACCTGGGATTGCTGGGCTTTTTTAAATACTATAATTTTTTTACCGAATCTTTCAGCGAGCTTCTTCAGCAATTGGGCATAAAAGTTTCTGACTTTACCCTGAATATCATCCTGCCGGTCGGGATCTCCTTCTATACTTTTCATGGCCTTTCATACCTGTTTGATATATATAAAGGCCGGATAAAACCAACCTCTAACATTATTGACTATGCGCTTTTTGTTGGGTTTTTCCCTTTGCTGGTGGCAGGCCCCATTGAGCGGGCCGGGCATTTGTTGCCACAGATTGAAAAGCCCCGGTTTTTTGACTGCCGGATGGCTTCCGATGGCCTGAGACAAATATTATGGGGTTTATTTAAGAAGCTGGTGATTGCCGATTCCTGCGGGGTTTATGTTGATATGATCTTTGATGACCCCGGTTCTTATTCGGGCAGCACCCTTGCCCTGGGGGCCATCTTTTTTGCCTTTCAGATCTACGGCGATTTTTCCGGGTACACCGATATCGCCATCGGATCGGCGCGTTTATTCGGGTTTGAAATCCTGCAAAATTTCCGCTTTCCGTATTTTTCAAAATCGATGGCCGAATTCTGGCGACGCTGGCATATTTCGCTTTCTTCCTGGTTCCGCGATTACCTATACATTCCGCTCGGCGGCAGTCGCGTAAATACGAGTGTTACCATCCGGAATGTGATGCTTATTTTTTTGCTGACAGGCCGCTGGCATGGCGCCAACTGGACCTTTGTTGTATGGGGCCTCGTGAACGCGGTTTTTGTTCTGCCATCCGTTGTGTTTAGAACAAAACAAACCCCGGTGGAAAACCGGCCCCTTACCAAAACAATTCAAATACTTCTCACCTTTTTCCTGACCTGCTTTGCCTGGATCTTTTTTAGGGCAGAAAATCTTGACCATGCCTTTTTTTATATTTCCAGGATGATCAGTCCTCGTTTTTTCCAATGGCCCGACCCGGCGATCATTTCCCGCTCGCTGATCGGAATGATCATTTTGTTTTTAGCGGTGGAATGGTGGGGCAGAACCGGAAGCCATGCGCTGGAAAACCTGGTATTTGTCCGGTTCCGGATTTATCGCTGGTCTTTTTATGCGGTTCTGATATTCTTAATGGGGATGTTCATGCAAAGCTCGGGCAGACCCTTCATCTATTTTCAATTCTGAGCTATGAAGAGATGGCTGGGATCACTGGTAGCCTTTTTATTGTTTTCATTTTTTGTGTATTGCCTTGGACTGGCGATTGTTCCGCAGGGAGCAACCAAAAATTTCCGGTTTTTCCGGGCTGGTAACGGACATATGCATACGAGGATCACAGAGGCGAAAAGTTTTGGTAAGGTTGATGTGCTGGTTGTAGGATCTTCCTATGCCTATCGGGGAATTGATCCGCGGTATTTTGAAAAAGAAGGAATCCGCCTGTTCAATCTGGGGTCCAGCGCGCAAAGTCCTGCTCAAACAAACTGGCTTCTTCATCATTATCTGCCGCTATTGAAACCTGATAAGTTGATTTATATCAGCGAACCCATGATGTTTTCCTATGATGAAACCGAATCGGCGCTGGACATTCTTTCAAATGAGAATCCGGACATTCATACCCTGGGAATTTTAAAAAGAAATTTTAATGTAAGAACCATCAATACATTTCTCTATAGCTTTTTATATCCGGTTCTTATCGATGAAGAAATGGCAGAGCCCCGAGTGAAAGGCAGAGATACGTATGTTCAAGGGGGTTATGTGGAAAGTAAGC
>JAEZAY010000189.1 GCA_023427575.1 Bacteroidota bacterium
CTGCTTTTATACGATGATATCAATCGTAAAGGATTTGAAGGGGATCAGGTATTGAATGGTTTTGCTGAATTTATCCGGAATGTGCTGGTCTGCAAAGACAAAAAAGTGCTGGGTTTACTGGAAGTGGTCGAAAGCTTCCGTGACCGCTACGAAACAGTGGCCCGGAAAACGGAACTTTCCTTTCTTATCAGCGCCCTGAACATATTGAACGAAGCAGAAGTGAATTACCGGGCGGCCAGGAATAAACGCCTTCATGTAGAACTGACGCTGATAAAACTGACCTATCTCCGGCAGGCGCTGGAAATAACCACCGGCCCGGAAGGTTCTGTTTCAAAAAAAAACTAACTGAAACGGCCAAAGCGGTTTCATTCCGCCAATTACACGTGGTGGCAGCACCAACACCCAAAAACCCGGAAATAGCCGGCGCTCTGCTTTCAAAACCGGCGGCACAGGCTGCAAAACTGGTAGTGGAAACCGCTCCGCAGGAAAAAAGCTCTTTAAACTCCGGCCCAGCGACTGTAATCGCCGATCCATCCCGGCCCGAACCAATAAATTCGAAAGAAAATTCAAAATCCCCGGCCTTGCCGGCCACACCCGCTACGAAAGGCCGTTTAGGCAGCCTGAATAAAATTCGGGCAGGCATTGCCAACGATCTCAATTGTAAGGATGAAAAATCGGTGATCGCATTAAATGATGATAAGCTGCTTGCTCACTGGAATGAATACGCGCAATTGCTGAGGGAGCGGAAGAATCCGGCGGTTCAGTCTTTTGATATGGCCAAACTGGTGATCCATTCCGAAAATAATTTCGAAGTGATTACCAATAATAACCTGGAGCAAAAATTCATTGACCAGGAGAAACGCGAGCTATCGGAATTTCTGCAGAAAGAATTCTGCAATAAGTTTTTGAATTTTAGTATCAGCATCGGCGCAAATCCCCATTACCAGGAAGATTTTGAAAAACCCGTTAGCAAAAAAGACCAGTTTATAAAAATCGTGGAGGAATTCCCCTTGGTTAAAGAGGTAAAAGACCGGCTGAGGCTGGAACTCGACTATTAATAAAATGAAGGCGGCGGAAACCGGGTTCCCGCCGCCTTAGCTAATACATTGTACCGATTATTGAATTGCTATAATTTCATATCCCAGCCTTTTTCATAGTCTCTTTTCCAAAGCTTCGCGGCCTGCTTGTCATTTTTTATCCGGCCGGTGGCGGGATCGCAGTTGAGCGTTCTTCCGGTACGGTAAGCTATATTACCAAGCTGAGGCAAAACCGTTGAGATATGACCTTCTGAAATGGGAGAACTCAGTTTGGTGTTATTCCGGACCGCTTCCAGAAAGTTTAGCAGGTGCAGGCTGTCGAGACGCTCGCCCATTCCCATGGTATTGGTGGCCTGAGCATCCTGGATCCTGGTTTTCACTTCTTTCACTTTTTTATTACCCATATCGAATACGCTGTACGAATCGCCGCCGGGGATCACCATGGTTCCTTTATCGCCATAAAAGATCACTCCCCTTCCACTTCCTTCCACCTCATGCGGATTGCAGCTCCTGCTTTCCCATAGCATGGCCGTATTGTTTGGAAATTCAAAAGATATGGTTTGGGTATCGGGGGTTTCCCAGTCATCATCAAAAGCAAATCGTCCGCCAGAGGAACTCACCTTGGAGGGAAAGCTAACGTTGAGCCCCCAGCGCATTACATCCAGTTCATGGGTACCGTTGTTCAGTGCTTCTCCTGTTCCCCAGTTCCAGAACCAGTGCCAGTTATAATGAATCAGGTTGTCCGTGAACTCACGACGGGGCGCAGGGCCCTGCCATAATTCAAAATCCAGGTTCGCGGGAACGGCCACTTTTTTCCCCTTCCCTATCGATTTTCGTCCGTTCGCATACCAGCCTTTGGCGAAATAAACCCGGCCGATGATACCATCGTGCAATGATTGCATGGCTTCCACTACTCCGGGGAAAGAACGCCGCTGGTTGCCCATTTGGACCAGCTTATTGTATTTCTTCTGTGCTTCCACCAGGATTTCTCCTTCAGCCGGACTATGTGAACAGGGTTTTTCAAGGTATACATGCTTTCCTGCCTTCAAGGCCATCAGCGCCGCCGGTGCATGCCAGTGGTCGGGGGCCGCAACGGTGAGCGCATCCATGTCTTTCACCTCCAGCATTTTTCTGATATCGGTAAACCCCTGTGGTTTTTTACCCGAAACTTTTTCGATTTCAGCTACGGTTTTATCCAAAACCAACTTATCAACATCACAGATATATCCCACTTCAACATTGGGCAGTTGTGCCAGCATCCGCGCCAGGTAAAATCCCCTGCTGTTTGTCCCCATCACGCCGATTACCACTTTATCGTTTGGGGCTCCATCAAAAGCCCAGGATTTGCCGGCAAACATTAATCCGGCGGTTGTAAGCGAGGTAGCATGTAAGAATGTTCTGCGATTCATCATTGGTTGTTTATAATTGAAGAGATTGAACCGAAATCAGTTCGAACGACAGGCAATCTAACAAAAACTGCTTATAATAATTCAGCGTTGGGGAAGATTCCCGGTTTTCCTGCATCAGACAAACTGCTTTTAGCTTCTCTGCGGAAAACTTCCTCCGCTTCATTCCGGGATTCATCTTTACTGAATAAACTTTTAATTCCTCATTTTGATTTAATTTCACCGCTCGATTCAAATCCCGGCGCCAGTAATCCGCTGGAATCCGGCAAATACATAACCGATAACGAATAACAATATGGCTGAAGCGATCTTAATGCCCCGATTGAGTGATACAATGACCGAAGGTGTAATTGCTGCCTGGCATAAAAAAGTTGGCGACCCGGTTAAAAAGGGAGATCTGCTGGCGGAAGTGGAAACCGATAAGGCTACCATGGAACTGGAAAGTTATAAAGATGGAACCTTGTTACATATTGGAACCGATACCGGTGGCAAACTGCAGGTAAACGATCTGCTGGCAATTATTGGCAAAGAAGGCGAAGATATCAGCAGCATTCTTTCCGGCAAGGGGGGATCAGAAGCAAAACAGGAAGCGCCAGCCGCAGCGGAAAAACCACAGCAGGAAGCAACTCCTACACCAGCCGGCCAGAAACCGGCAAACAGCGGCGAAAGCCTGGATCTTAAAACCATCCCGGAGGTAATTCTGATGCCCCGGCTTAGTGATACCATGACCGAAGGCGTTATCGCCGGCTGGCATAAAAAAATCGGCGATACCGTTAAAAAGGGCGATCTGCTGGCCGATGTGGAGACCGACAAGGCCACCATGGAACTGGAAAGTTATAAGGACGGAAAACTTTTATATATCGGCGCGGAAAAGGGCGACCGGGTTGCGGTAAATGCTCTATTATGCATTATTGGCGACGAATCGAAAGTGGATGTGGACAAGATCGTTGCTGCCTCCAAAAACCAGTCTTCCGGATCGCAAGCCGGTGAGCAGGCAGATAAAGAAATTGTTACACCTGCCGACAGCGGCGCTGAACAAATGGCCGTTGAAGACCGATCCAAAGAAGCCGTTCCGACAGGAGTTGAATCCTCGGGTTCGGGGGGCGCTACAGAAGGAAGAGTAAAAGCTTCGCCGCTTGCTAAAAAACTGGCTGCAGAAAAAGGCATTGATATCAGCCAGGTGCAGGGTTCAGGCGATAATGGCAGAGTAACTAAAAAAGATATCGACGGTTTTGTTCCGGCAGCTAAGAAAGAATCTGCACCACAGGCTTCAGGATCAGCTGCCGCTGCGAGTGCCGGCCAGGAAAGTTTTGAAGAAGTAGCGGTATCGCAAATGCGTAAAACCATTGCGAAGAGGTTGGCAGAAAGCAAATATTCAGCCCCTCATTTTTATCTTACCATGGTGATTGATATGGATAAGGCCGTTGAAAGCCGTACCCGGATCAACGAAGTAGCGCCGGTTAAGATTTCGTTCAATGATATGGTTTTAAAAGCATGCGCTATCGCATTGAAGCAGCATCCGAAAGTAAACAGTAGCTGGAGGGGCGATAAGATCCGGATCAATCAGCATGTGCATATCGGCGTGGCCGTAGCCGTTGACGAAGGATTGCTGGTTCCTGTTGTTCGGTTTGCCGATACAAAATCATTGTCACAGATCGGAACAGAAGTGAAAGAGTTTGCAAAGAAGGCTAAAGATAAAAAATTGCAGCCGGCCGATTGGGAAGGGAATACTTTCACCATTTCAAACCTGGGAATGTTTGGTATTGATGAATTTACTGCAATCATAAACCCACCAGATGCCTGTATACTGGCTGTTGGTGCCATTCAACAGGTTCCTGTTGTGAAAGACGGCGAGGTTAAACCGGGTAACATTATGAAGGTTACGATGAGCTGCGATCATCGCGTGGTTGATGGTGCAAGTGGTGCGGCCTTTTTACAAACGTTGAAGGGCCTGCTGGAAGAACCGCTTCGAATGCTCGTTTAATTTAATTGGAATTTAATAGCATGTAAGACCCTGTATTAGCAGGGTCTTTTCATTTTGTACAGGCCCTGCTTCCGGATCTGCTTTCGAATTTTTAGTAAATTACTTTTACTCAAACCTTCATTATGAAATATTCATTTTTAGCGTTCTCTGTTTTATTTTTTCTGTCGGCATGCGCTCAAAATAAAGTTGACAATAATACCCGAACCATTGTTTTTGATGGAGTGAATGTTATTCCCATGGACAGGGAAACCATTTTGGCAAATCATGTTGTTGTAGTGACGGATGGCCGGATTGCAGAGATCGGAGAAAAAGGAAAAGTGAAATATCCATCTGATGCGATGGTGATTGAAGGCAAAGGTAAATACCTGATTCCAGGACTGGCGGAAATGCATGCGCATGTGCCTCCCGTGGATGATATAGCGCCAATGAAAGAAACCCTGCGTTTGTTTGCATTACATGGCATCACAACTATCAGGGGCATGCTGGGTCATCCCCTGCATCTGGAGCTAAGAAAACAATTGCAGAACGGCGAAATTCAGGGCCCCCGTTTTTATACTTCTGGCCCTTCCTTTAATGGCAGCAGTGTAAAAACGCCTGAAGATGGAGCTAAAATGGTTCGCGACCAGCACAGCGCCGGTTATGATTTTCTGAAATTACATCCGGGACTTGTTCCTGAAACTTTTAAAGCCATTGCGGAAACTGCCAACGAATTAAAGTTTCCATTTGCCGGCCATGTTTCTTATAAAGTTGGGATCTGGAGGGCGATTGATGCGGGCTATGCAAGCGTGGACCACCTGGACGGCTTCGTTGAATCACTGGTTCCCGGTATTGAAAACATTCCCGAACAGGATGCCGGTCTTTTCGGACTGTATATTGCCGATCGCGCGGATACATCCCGTATTGACACCCTGATGCAGGCACTAAAGAAAAACAATATCTGGATCGTACCCACCCAGGCCCTGGCCGAACGATGGCTGTCGCCGCGGTATTCAATGGATGAATTGACCAATGCCACCGAGAAGAAATATATGACGGCCAACCAGCAATCGAATTGGATGAACGCCAAAAAATCGATGATGGAAATTCCGAAGTATAATAAAGAAGCCGCGATTCGCTATGAGTAACTTCGCCGCAAACTGATCAAGGCCTGGAACGATTATGGAGTGGGCCTTTTGTTGGGCTGAGATGCGCCGCAGGTCTTTAACGTACCGGGTCCTTCCACCC